>NZ_JBKFEY010000047.1:0-10523 GCF_046507575.1 Pontitalea aquivivens
CCCCATACCCCAACCCATACCGGTGCCCATGTCGTTCCAGTTCATCATGTCGTCCTCCTGTTTTCCGGGCTGCGAGAGGCCCGTCTCTGCGGATCTCGCGAGAAGGTGGTGGAGCGAAACCGCAGCGATCGGGACGTCGGGGCGCTCGAAGCGAACGCCCCGCCTGCGGTCAGACCGAAGCCGATACCGCGAACTCGGTCATCATGCCGGTCGCCAGGTGCGGCATGTGATGGCAATGGAGCATCCAGCGCGCGGCTTCGCCCGCGTCCAGCGCCACGTCCACCATCGACATCGGCGGCACGTAGACCGTGTCGCGCAAGGCGCCTGCCACGCGGCGTCCGTTCAACCCGACGACCTGGAACACGTGGCCGTGCAGATGCATCGGGTGCCCCATCATCGACATGTTGTGAAAGGAGAGCACAACCCGCTCGCCTCTGCGCGCCGTGACCGGCTGGTGCTGGCCCCAGACGGCGCCGTTGATCGTCCAGACATAGGGCTGCATCGAGCCGCCCAGCATCAGCATCTGGCTGCGATCCACGGGGCGCTCCGGCAGGGCGTCCACCGCGATCAGCCGTGCTTCCTGCGCAAGATCGGTGTCGAACGCGGGCGCTTCAGCCTCCGCCACGGCATCGACGCGCCGCACCTCGGCACCGGGCGTGGCGAGGATCAGACCGGTGCGCTCCCTCGCCCCCTCGCGCAGCGCGAGGATCGGCCAGGCTCCGTTTTCGTTCGGCAGGTCGATCTCGAGATCGAGCCTCTGTCCCATGGCGAGCCCGAAACGGTTGCCGGAAAGCGGCTGCACCGCGTGACCGTCCGCCGCGACGAGGCGCGCCCCGGCCGCCCCGGTATCGATCCAGAACACCGTGGCCGCCGCGGCGTTGATGACGCGGAGCCGGATGCGACCGCCGCGCTCGACCTGCACCACGTCGGGGTCAGATAGCGTGCGATCGTTGGCGAGATAGGCGTCCCAGTCGTAGTCGTTCAGGTCCATGGCCATGCCGCCCATCTGGCCGCCCATGCCCATCATCCCGCCCATACCCGGCATCTGGTCCATTGGCATGCCGCCCATCGCGCCGTGATCCATGCCCGGCATGGCGCCCATGCCGCCCATGGGCGTCCCCTGCATGGGTTGAGCACCGCCGTGATGCGCGTGTGCGCCGTGGCCGCCGCCCGCGTGACCGCCGCTTATCTCGGCCAGAACCTCTTCCGGGGACTTGAACGAGAAGTCGTGCAGGAACATCACGACCTCCTGCCGGTCGGCGGCGACATCCTCGGCCGAGCGCACGATCAGCGGCGCGGCGAGCAGCTGCATCTCCTGGGTTGGCACATGGCTGTGCATCCAGTGCGTGCCGGGCCGCGCCTCGAAGTCGTAGGATCGGGTCTCGCCCGGCGCGAGCAGGGACATCGGCATGTCGGGCACGCCGTCCTGCGCGTTGGGCGGGATCTGCCCATGCCAGTGTATGATCGTGCCGATGTCGAGATCGTTGGTCAGATCGACCCGGAACCGCTGTCCGGGATCGAGCACCAGTCCCTGGCCGCCGGAACCGGCAAGGCCGAAGACTGAAGCCGCGCGTCCGTCGATGTCGAGCGTGCGCGTGGCCGCGGCTAGGCGAAGTGAGTCAGGGGTTTGCGCAAGGGCAAACCGGGGCATGTGCGCAACTGCAACGGCGGCCGCGCTTGCGGCAAGAAAACCGCGTCGTGAAAGGGTGTTCATGGTCGTCTCCTCGGGACATTCCGTCCCGTACAAAAATGCCTATGGGGACGCCGCGGGCGTCGGCCCGGGCGCTATCAGAGGAGACGGAGCTTGGGAGGTCGTTCGTTCAGTCCTGGCATATGGCTGACGTGGACGGCCCCGGCGGGAGAGTCGTGGTCCGCGGGCTCGAAGGCGTGTCCGGTCTCCACCCCCGGCATCGCCAGGAAAACCGACAGACCTGTACAAACAAACTCGCAAATGGAGGCGTCGGTCGCTCCACAATGCTGGTTGCCGTCACAGGATGGATGAGCGTCGCCGGACGCGTGCATCATCGCACCAAGATGATCCGTATGGTCCAGCTGCATACCGCCCATTCGCGTAGCATGGGCTGCGCCGATCGTCGTAACCACGGCGATCGAGATTATGGCAAGTATGGAGAGGACTCGGGCGAACATGCCAGAAAGATAGACATTGCTCGCAAAAATGTCCATTGCCGCCGGCGATAGATCTCTGGCTGATTCGGCCTCAGCGTGAAGGCGATAAATTACTAAAGCGATCGGGACCGAACACTTGAGAAGAGGCGTCCGAATAGCGGTGGCAGGTGTGACCGCTGGCGGCATTGTGATTGCGGGCTGGCACTATCGCAGTGCTTCAACCAGCGGTATCGCCTCGGTAGAGGTCGTCTCGCAAGGACGGCAGATCTATTCCGATCAATGCGCCGCATGCCACGGAACGGATCTCGAAGGCCAACCTGATTGGCGCTCGCCGCTTCCCTCGGGCCGGTTGCCGCCGCCTCCCCATGACGCCAGCGGTCACACCTGGCACCATCCCGACGATGTGTTGTTCCGCATCGTAAAGGAAGGCACGGCCGCGATCGTCGGCGGCGGCTACGAGAGCGACATGCCGGGGTTCGGAGGCGTTCTGAGCGACGCGGAAATCCGCGCGGTGCTAGCCTACATCAAGAGCACATGGCCAGAGCGCGAGCGGAACTATCAAGAAAGCATGTCACAGGGAAACTAGATGCTCCAAGTAGAGCTGATGCGGGGCATGGTCACAACGTCAGTGGTGGGCGGAGCGTTTTGGGAAGCGATTCAGAAACAATAGCTTAACGTGGAGTTGGTTGGATATCGGGTCCATCCCGTCCTGCGGTCGCCAAGCAAATCGTTGTTGCAGGGAAACCTCGGATTTTTCTGGCAGATTGGACCGACTTCGCAACGCCCTGTGACGGCGATGTGCGATCCGTGTGCACGTCTCTGGGAGCCAGCATAATACCGCCAGAGAGGCGGCGGCCATTAGTCATCCATGCGCTTCAATGATCGCCCGCGTCGTTTGCACTGCCGCTGCCAGTTCTGATCTGCCTGCATGGTTGAGACCCATTCCTGCGAGATCGAGCGACAGCTGTCCCTGGCCACCTCCGCTTGCAGCAGCACGAGCCGCGCGGCCGCGAACCTTCGCTGCGCTGACAGGGTCAGTTTTCGCCGCGTTAGGCGCATTCGGGTCGACTTCCCGCGGTCCCGCAGCCGCCCGAACCTCCTGCAATTCCTGCTTCAGCTTCTCCACCGTTTCCCGGGTCTCAGACATCTGCCGATCCCGCCGCAGCCCGTCCTCGTCCGGATATGGGAAGCTTCCTGATTGACCGGCGTGCAGCACCTTCAGGGCAGGGTCCTCGAAATACTTCACCCTTCTTGCCCGAATCGGCATCTGCGCGTCGATCACGAGGATGACTTCGTCGAGGTCCATTCGCCGGGCTTCATCCTCTGTCAGAAGCGGGGTATCTTCTGTCCTCTCCGAAACGCTGCGCCCTTCGAATGGATTGCGTCCAACAGCACGGGAGCGGGTCACCACACGCTTGGTGGTCTTGCCGACAGCCTGGCTCAATTCCTCGATGGTCTTCTGCTCGGACGGGGTGAGGTAGAGCTTTACCCCGGCGCCGCCCTGCAGCGACCTGCGGGTGTTTTCACCATAGATCTCGTCCAGCGCGGGGATGGTCTGGGTCACGATGGCGAGGTTGCCGCCGAAGGAACGCAGCGTTTTGATGCTCTCGGCGACGATTGGCATTTTCCCGAGCCGGTCAAACTCGTCGAGCATGATCATCACCGGCCAGGGCTCGTCATCGCCGGGTTCCTGTGCTTGCAGCGAGGCAATCAGGTCCGAAAAGAAGAGGCGGATCAGCGGGGCAAGCGGGCGGATCATCTCGGATTCGACCACAAGATAGATCGCATGCGGGCGGCGGCGGATGTCCCGGAACGAGAAGTCAGAGGTCGCGGTGGCCGCGTCGATCGCGCGGTTGTCCCAAGTGTCGAGACCCGATGTCATCAAGAGGGAGAGGTAGGACGTGAGGGTGTCGTTGTTGGTCGAAGCCATGCGCTCAAAGATCAGTTTGGCCGAGGTGTTCTTCACCTCCTGCGAACGCTTCAGGTATTCCTTCTGCTTGTCGCCCCCCGAGGCTGTGATGCGATAGATCTCGCCGATGGTCGGCACGCCGCGCTCGAAGGCCAGAAGACCTGACGCTACGAAGAGGTCGATACCCCCGGCCAAAAGCCCGCTCAGCTTTTCATTGTCGGTTTGCAGGAAGAGCTTGGCGGTGAGTTTCAACTCCATCTGCTGCCGGTCGGGGTTGGTCATGGCAGCAATGCGCGCCAGCGGATTATAGCGATGTGTCGGTCGGTCCCAGTCGGTCGGCGCGAAGCGGAAAACCTTGTCCCCCATGCTAGCGCGGAAGCGCGAGGTCTCGCGGAAGTTCTCGCCTTTCACGTCGAGCACCACGGCGGAGCCCTTGTAGGTCAGCAGGTTCGGGATCACGAACCCCACGCCCTTGCCCCGGCCTGTAGGCGCCACGATCAGCGCGTGGGGGAAGGTTTTTGAGACTAGGAACGGGCGCTTGGATTTCGGGGAGCCGAGCTTGCCCAGAAGGAAGCCGCCGCCGGGCTTGGCAAAGAAACCGTTCCTCTTCATCTCGCTGCGGGTCTGCCAATGCGTCGTCCCGAAGCGGGTCAATGCATCCCCCAGAAGCGTGACGCTCAGCATCAGCGATGCCAGGCCGAAGCCGCCAAGGATGAGGTTCACCCAGAGGAAGTCTTTTGGTGCGGACTGAGACAGACCCCGATATTCGCGGACAAGCAGGGTGACGTCGAAACGCGTGGGTGAGAGCCCATATCGGAACATGACAAAGCCGGTCGCCACGACATAGCCCATGGCGAGACCGACCAGCACGAGGCTCAACACACCGAGGGCAATCTTGCCTTTATCCATGGGTGATCCCCTTCTCACCATGTGCCGCGGCGTGGCGCGCGCGCTGCGCCTCGATCTGCTCTTCGGCCAGAGCATCGAGAACGCGCTCCATGGCCGGGCCATGCGCGGTGACCTCGCTGCTTTGAAGATAGGTCTTGGCGAGTTCCAGCTGGCGCAGCGGATCCTCGGTGAATGTGTCCAGGACGTCCGCATTTCCCGCCCGCAGCGCGTCGATTGCGTCGGGGCTTAGTCGCTCGTTTATCTGCTGGACGATGTCCTGCTGCTCTGCCTCGGAGAGCGGGCCCTCGACGTCGGCGTTTCGCACAAAGGCCATGACGGTTGGCGCTGTCTCTTCCAGATACCGGCGCTCGGCGTAGTCTTGTCGCGCCTGGTCCTCGATCTCGAAACTGCGTTCGCTGATATAGGCACGCGACGCGCCGAGCGAACGAAGGTGGTTGATTTCGTCCTCGACGGCCTGCCCGAATTCGTCATCCGGCATTTCCGTGCGATAGCGGGCGAGGATGCGGAGCTCTTCCGTGATCGGACCGAGATGATCCGAAGGATCCCGCAAGGCGAGGTCCATGTCGCCAGCATGAAGCGTGCGGTCCTGCGCCGATACCGCATATTGCGGCGGCATTCGACTGTCAGTCATCTGTTCCCAAGCCATCGAGGCCAGTTCGGCATGCTGCGGAGATCTCTGCGCGTAGGCATCGAACGCGGCGCGGGCCTCCTCCACCTCCACGGCGCCCGCCCGCCGCACCGAGGGGTCGTCGGAGAACGGATGATCGAAATCCGTCCGGCGGAACTGCGCCACCAGCGCTCTGAACGCCTGCCGCTCCGATGGGGCAAAGATGTCGGACCCATCTTGCGCCAGATCGCTCCCAGGTGTCGTCAACCGCTCACCAAGCGCTGCCTCAGCGTCATCCACCTCGTCGACCTCGGTTGGCGCGCGCAGGACGCGTACATCGGTCAGAACATCGCCCAGCCGAACATGCACGGCTTCCAGCCGGTCGAGCGCTTCTTCCCGGTCCGCAGATTTATCCAGATCGAGGTCGCTTGCTTTGGCAATCCCCTGCAGATCCTGTGCCAGCCACTGGCGCTCCAATGCGGCATTGCCTGCCCCCTCCCGCAGGCGCGCGGCCACAGCCTCGGCATCGATGCCCGTGCCTTGCAACGCCTCGGCCAGCTTTGGTGCCACCTCTCCATCGTCAAGACGCGCGAGGTGTTCTTCACTTAAGTTCGGCCTTGCATAGATGCCGTCCCGGGACGGAGCATCGACCAGGGCGGCGGAGCGATCCCCGAGCGGGTTCAAATGCGCGACCGAGGCCAGAACATCGGTCAGCTTGCGCTCGATCACCGGCCGCTCGGCCGCCGGCGCCCTGTCGATCGCCGCCTCGATCTGGCGAATGTTCTGAGAAAACTCGGTGATCAGCGTGTCGAACGCTGCTTCGTCTTGGGACATGTAGATGGCTCCGTCAGATTGAATCTGACCGCCGCTGGCAAGGATGGTGCTGGCCCTCTCGAGCGCTTCGGCCACGTCTTCGAAATTCGAACGTGACGCCTCCGCCGCGAGCCCGCGATAGATCAACGCGTTGTGCCTGACGGTTTCCAGAGCGGCCGCCAGGTCAGCACCGGTTCTCTGGCGCTCGACTGGGGGACGACCTTCGTTGCGGGCCTTGTAGATTTCGAAGGTCTCGGCGGCGTAGGTCGTGACGCCGCGATCCAGACGACGCGTCGCCTCAAGGCGGATCCCATGAACCCGGGCCGCCTCGACCATCGCCTCGCGAAAGGCGTCGTAGTTGAAGTGATGATCCTTCCCGAGAAAGAACATTTCGCCATCCTTGCTGCGGCGGTTCAGAACGATATGCGCATGTGGATGCGCGCGATCTTGGTGTATTGCAGCAATATAGTCGAATTGCGACCCCTCACCTTGAAAGAACTTCTCGCAGACCGCCTGGGTGATATCGCGCACTTCGTCGCCGCTCGTTCCAACCGGGAATGCCATCAGCAGATGCGATGTGTGGCCGAGCTTGGGGCTGTGGCGCTCGTTCCACTGGTTCTCGAACCGCCGCGCCACTCGGTTGATCTCGGCTTCCGAGAGCTGCTTCTTCCCGTCATGGGTGCCGCGGCTGTCGAGGATATGGGTCGACTTCGTCGTGAGATATGTGAGCTGCGCCCGTAGCTGCGCTCCGGTGTGACAGCCCCCTTTCGAGATCGCCTTGAAGATCGCTGGCGAATAGCCGCGCGCGGCCCGAACCATCTGCGCGCCCCTGGAAAGCCCCTGCCAGGATCCCGAAACCCGGCTCCAGCCGCGGTCGAAGAGCGCCGGGTCGATGCCCCGGGCCCGATCACTCCGCGCCATTCTCATCCCTCTCGGCGAGGCCCGCCAGGGCAGAGCTGATCTCAAGGTCCAGCAGGCTGCGCCGCGCACGCGACATCTCCTGGACCTGGTCGGCCAGATCGAAGACCAGACCCGCAAGGGCGCGGACGTCACGGTGACTTGATGCCGGGTAGGACAGTCTCTCGCCCCGCACCTTGGCCTCGTTCAGACGTCGCGCGATCTGGTTCACGTTGTTGCCGACCCGGTTGAGCGCGGCGCCGAGGTTACGCAACTCGTCACACATCTCGTCGTCGGGCAGGAAGACACCTTCGGCCGCCAGCATCAGGCGGCGCATGGCATCCGAGCGGTGCACAATCCCGCGCCGCGACAGCGCCGCGTCGAACCGGCGCAGGTCGTCGTCCGAGACCCGGATCCCCACAACCCGCGATCGGCTGCCGTTCGCTGTCTGACGCTCACCCCAGTGGTTCACCACGTTGTAGATCGTCTTAAGGCTGACATCGTAGTGGGCTGCCAACGACGCCGCGGAGACGCCGTTCCGGCGGTCCTGGGCGATGGTCGATCGCTCGATCTTTGACAGTCTGCGGCGGCGGGGCATTTTGAAGTTAACGTTCCTATTTCTTGCCAACTTCGTACAAGCCCGCCGACTCCCAACGCAAGTGGCGTCGGCCATAAGGGCTTGTACTCAATGTAGAAAATTGCCCTGCAGGGGCGATTTCCCGTCCCTTGTCAAATGGATCGCGCTTCGCGCTCATTGCACCACGCGATGCGGTCTCCGCATCGCGCATCGCGTCTTTCGCGCCCCGTCTCTTGCACCCCGCAAGACGGGTTTTGCCGCGTGCTGACCGTCTCGCGTCACCCGCAGAACGACATACGCGAGGCTGCCTCCCGGCGTCTGGAGCGCGCTATCCGTCACCTGCATTCCGTCCGCAGCACATCGCCAAGCGCATCCCGACATTTGGAGGGTGTGTCGTGCCCCGCGACGAATGCTGAAGGCGCCACGGCAGACGTTGCACGGTTATCGCAAAACGCCGCCCGCAGCATGCCAGACGCGGGTCGCATCCCGACTTCTGCTTGACCCCTCCGCCTCATGCGCTTAGCGACATTTTGGTATTATCGTTGCGATTCACTATTTTTGCGGAGGATCAGAATGCCGAACGAAAATCTTGTGGTGATCGCAGCGATGGCCCGGAAAGGGGGCAGTGGAAAAACGACGCTTTCGCGCGCCTTGATCAGCGCCGCGATCGCCGCCGGACGCAGAGTGATGTTGATCGACACGGACAGCACGAGGGTACTCGGGGCCTGGCATGCTCGGGCGGAAGCCGGTGGGCTGAGTTCGCCGCTTCTCTGTTCGGCCACCGTCGAAAGCGTGGCGGGTGTCGAGGATCAGATCGATCAGGTCTACATGGCAGGCACGGCAGACTTCATCTTCATCGATACCGCAGGGGTCGGGGCCGAATGGTCAGACGGCATCGCGGTGCTTGCGGACCACATTGTGACGCCCGTCATGCTGTCAACGTCTGATTTCGATGTCGGAGCGCAGACTTCTGATTGGTTTGAGAAACTGAAATCCCGTGTTGACGACCCCTCTAGCCTTCCGCGCCACCACGTCGTCCTCAACATGGTCGACCCGAAAACGACCCGTGCTGACGCCGCCCTGATTGAAGAAGCGCTCACCCGTTTTCCGGTGATTGAGACCGTCATGATGCGGCGGAACACTTACAAGGAGATGGACCAGAAGGGGCTTCTCCACGCCTTGGCGCTGGAAAAGCAAACCGATCCAAATCCTCTGATGCGTCCACATGTACGTCATGTCGTCGAGGCGCTCGAGGAGGCGACGGACATCCTCAACAATATTCTTGCTGCGTGAGGACAGTCGATTGCGCAAGAAGATCCCGACCATCACTAGGCCCGACCCAGCCTACGCCGCCACCCTGCAACAGGGTGACCGCGAGGTTCCCGGGAAGGTAGATGAGGCACAGGTCACAGCAACAAAGACAGGCACCCCAGCCGCTGACGTTGACGCTGATCGGCACGAGTCAGAGCTTGTGCCGGGAGGTACCGTGGCGCCGCACCAAGTCACCGCGGAAAGCTCTGACCCGCATACCAGCCTGAGAGCTCCCGTATCGGCGCGCGCATTGAGCCCGACCCGGAAGATCGACATCAGGGTCAACGCACTCGAACGACAGGAAGCTGCGCTAGAAACTTGTGGTGTTGACCCAGCACATGTGGTGCGTGCCGCCCTGCGCCGTGCAGTCAAAGGCTGGCAACTGTCGCCGGTCTTTGCGCCAATTGCTGAGGAGCGGCGCACTCGAAACACGCAGTGGCAGGCCCGTACATCTCTGGCAGTAGATGCGGCCAGCCTGGGTGTCCTCCTCCGGGACCACGACCCCCTCGACGTCTTGAGTAAATGGGCTCTGATCCGCGGCCAAGTGGAACCACGCATATGGGGCGAGATCGACAAAATCTTGGAAGAAATTGCGGTTCGCGCTGCATCGCCGCATGAACCGTAAGATACCTATCTGAAAAGATAACTTGCGTTTCGCCGGTGGATTTTCGCCCACCGGCGGAAGCTCGCCTTGCAGTTGCGGAAAGCGTGGCGCTAATGAGCGTCATAGGGAATTTCAGACCTCAGTAGTGACGAGTTGCGAGGTCCATTTAGGAGGAACGCATTATGAATACGAAGCCCCGCCTGACTGGCGAACCGATCATGCGCATCCTCTGCAAGACATCTGAAAATCTGGTTGGCTACCTTTACCAATGGAACAATGGTGACGTGCAGCCTGCCTGGTTCGACGGTGCCATGGCGGACGTTCGCTATGAGCCATTCATTCCAGCGCCGGAACAGAACCCTGTCGATCCAAAGATCCCCAGACCGCGTCAGCAAGATCTGACGCACCTTGAAAAGGCCTAGCTCAAGGTCTCGCGTCGGTTTGTGGGCCACCCCATCCCGCAGGTCCTTTGAGCGATAGAGTTGACTTCTATGCCTCAGAAGTGATCTAGATGTGAGTTATAGAAAGGATGTCTATAACTCATGGCTTGGAACTGGACGCTGCCTGATTGGCCGGATTTCCGGTATGACGCCTCCGCTCTGGAGCCGTTTGAGCAGTCGTTCCTGCTGTCGTCCGGAGAAATCCTCGGCGCGGTCCATCATGTCAGCCAGCCGGAGCGCGAGCAACTCCGCATCGAACTGCTCAGCGAGGAAGCGATGCAGACGAGCGCCATCGAGGGTGAAATCCTCGATCGGCTCAGTGTCCAGTG
>NZ_JBKFEY010000048.1:0-9517 GCF_046507575.1 Pontitalea aquivivens
GTGAGTGGAATGCAGTCAGTATTTCGTTAACCGCCGCCGGCATTTCGTATTGCACCCAATGTCCTGCCTTGGGAACGCGATGAAATTCGACGTCGGGCCTTGCCTCCGCAATCCGGTGGGCCCTCGCGTCGATTGAGGGCGTGGCGAGAGGGTCTTCCGCGCCCCATATGACTTGGACGGGACATCTGGCGTTGGCGATGTTGGCCACGGTAGTATCGCGGAACGAGAGTTTGCGGCTGTCGAAACGCGCCCGCCGGATGTTTTCCCAATGCAGGTCGACAACGGGGTCGCTCGGCTCCGGTGAATGCAAGAGCATCCAGTGGCCAAGGTTGTGTGCGATCACCTCGCGGCGAGCGTGATCGCCCGCTTCGGGATTCGGCATGCGGCGCATCTTGATGTTTCGATGCTTAGGCACTCCAAACCCGCCGGGCCCCAGCAGTGACAGGCTGTTGACGCGGCTGCCCAGCCGAGCCGCCACTGCCGCGGCGACAACTCCGCCGAAGCTGAACCCCGCAAGCGCCACGCTGTCTCCAAGCTGTTTGACCGCGCAAGCAACCCAATCAAGATAGAGATCCGGATCCATGTCCCGTGCGGCGGCAGGTGAGTCGCCGAAACCCGGTGAATCAACTGCATGGATCGTGAAAGATTGCGAAAGTTCCGGGATGTTGCGCACCCAATGGTTGCGGGATCCGGTGCCGCCGTGCAGCAGGACGAGAGCAGGACCGCTACCGGATGTCGCCACATCCAGCGAGGGCCATTCGGCAGTTGCCGGCCCGTTGACCTTGATCATCTACACGCCTCCACCCGCGCTCGCAAACTAGTAGGATGACCGTCGCACCTGCTGTGACAGGCCCATCCTTGATGAGCATAGGGAACTCCATCCGATCCCGATGCGCCCTCAAACCAATTACATTTCGAAATAGGTTCCGTCTAGTGAAATCTTTGTTGACACGACTCTGAAGGCCGGGTAGGTCTTTACCAAGCCGCCGCGTGGCAGGTTGCCGCTGCGATGTGATCGCGGCACCGGCAGGACAAGGCATTACGTCGGTGAAATCATTTGCTCGGCACTTGAGAGGCGCGGGCACGGGGAGAAGTTCGTGGATATCGAATTCGCAGGGAAGGTTGTGGTGATCGTCGGCGGCGGGCGAGGCATTGGCCGGGCAACGGCAGACTTGTTCGCCGCAGCTGGCGCCAAGCTCGCGATCGTCGACATCAACGGCGAAGCCGCTGAGGAGGCCGCGCGGTCATTCCCGCCGGCGGCAACCGCAATCGGGGTTCAGGCAGATATCGCCAGCGAAGACGACGTGAAGTCTATGGTCAAGACGGTGACCGACAGGTTGGGTCGGATCGACGTGTTCGTCAATTGTGCGGCGGTGCTCGATGACAAGCTGTTCCTGGAGTCGACGTCGAAGGACTGGGCTCCGACCGTGAACGTCTGCCTGTTGGGCACGATGCTCTGCCTGCGCCATGTACTCCCTGGGATGGTCGAGCGCGGCTACGGCCGCGTGGTCTGCATTGCCTCCGACAGTGCGCGGCTCGGCCAGGCGCGGCTCTCCTACTATGCAGCCGCTAAAGCGGGCGTCATTGCGTTGGTCAAGTCGGTCGCCCAAGAAGTGGGCGGGAGCGGCGTCACTCTCAATGTGGTGTCTCCCGGTGCCACGAACACTCCGCTTCGGATTACTCGCGAAGCCGGTCTTCGGGAGTCGATGGGCGAGGAGAAATACGCTCGACGGGTCAAGTCAGTACTCAAGATGTACCCAATGGGGCGGATCGGCGAGCCGGACGACATTGCAGCTGCAATCGTTTTTCTAAGCAGCGACCATGCGTCCTGGACTACCGGACAGGTTCTAAGTGTGAATGGCGGGTTCGCGATGGCGTGATGCCAGCACCGACGTTGGTCGCAATTTGCGCGCTACGCTCGAAGAGTTCCCTACTGGTTAGTATCTCCGAAAAATCTCGATAGGGCGGTAATGGTTGTGTTTCTTTTGCTTTCTTACTATCGGCAATGTCCAGAGGCTTGGCTTATCGAAGCTCGGCCCGAAGTGATGGAGCAACTGAATGACACGAACGGTCCACAGGGCGTTAGCTATTTTCGACGCGTTCGACGAGGAGCAACTAACCCTGTCGCTGCAAGCTATAGGGGAGCGGATCCGTATGCCAAAGGCGACAACCTATCGCCTTGTCAATACGTTGGAGAAGGCAGGCTTCCTTATTCGCCTGGAGAGTCAGGAATACTGTCTCTCCATGAAGCTCGTTCGCCTCGCCGGGCTGGTCCGCAGTACAATCGGGATACGGGAGGTCAGCCGTCCTATTATGACCGAACTCGCGCACAAGACGGGCGACACGGTGACGATCAACATGCTTTCCGGTTACGAGCGCGTGTGCATCGACGTTGTCGATACACCTTCACCGTTGATGGCGATCCTTCGACCGGGAGAGCGGCGGCCGCTGGTTCAAGGCGCGACTGGCAAGGTGCTTCTGGCGTATCTTACGCCCGAGGAACTGAATGCGGCGCTGAAGGCCACCCAGAAATCAATGCGGGTCGATCGCAAGGCTCTGGATGCGGAGCTGACACTGATCCGCGAGCGTGGTTACTCCGTGACCCGCAGCGAGCGCATCGCGGGTCTCACTTCGATCGCGGTACCGATCCACGACCTCAACCAGCAAGTGTCGAACTGCATTGCCCTGACCGGACCGAGCGTCCGTATGGACCCTCGTTTGCAGGAACTCGTCGATCTGATTGTGGCCGCCGGCGCGGATATTTCGGTCCGATTGGGTTCGAAACCGCAATCGGGGGGCGCGCTCAATGAATACTCCGGGAGCGCTGAGCGGTTACAGGATACTTGAGGTAGGCGCGAGCGCCGCTTATGCAGGCAAGCTATTTGCCGACCATGGCGCCGATGTGGTCATGGTGGAGCCCCCTGATGGCTCTGAGTTGCGTTCGGCATATCCACTGATCGACGGTCGGGCCGACGACAGGCGTAGTGTCCGATTCCAATACATCGCGGCCGGAAAGACGAGCGCGGTCGTCGACCTCGATACGCAGCAGGGTCGTGGCTTGTTCATGGACATGCTCGCCGGCGCGGATCTGGTGCTGGACGACAGGCTGCAACACTGGTGGGCCGAACGCGGACTGGCGTTCGAAACGCTGAGGCAGAACCATGATCGGCTCATCTGGTGCTCGATCACTCCTTTCGGCCAGACCGGCCCCTATTCTCATTACGCGGGCAACGACCTCATTGCGATGGCAATGGGAGGGATGGCATCGCTGGCAGGATATGAGGATCAACCCACCGTCACACGCGGAAATCTGGCGGTGCAAAGCGCAGCCCTTTACGGCGCCGTCGCATCGCTGGCCATGCTGCTCGGGCGCGACGGGACGAGTGGCGCGCAGTTCATCGATATTTCCATGCAGGAAGTCGTGGCGCTGGGCACGGAGACGGCCCCCCAATTCTTCGATCTGCAGAAGGTCAACCGTGGCCGGTACTCGACGGCCCAGCGCCAGGCCGGCATAGGTGTCTATCCATGCGCTGACGGATATCTGATGATCTATGCCGCCGTCGGGGGCGTCGGGACCGGGTGGACGAACCTGATCGACTGGATGGTGGAAAGCGGCGTTGAAGCCGCTCGGGAGATGTTGTCGGACGAGTGGGCGAGCAACCGGTTCAAGCAAAAGCCGGAAAGCCGACAGGCTTTCGCCGACGCCTTCGACGAATTCGCGCGACACCGCACGATGCAGGAACTCTTTATCGAAGGTCAGAGGCGGCGCATCGCGATTTCACCCGTCAACGGGCCCGAGCAGGTTCTGAAGGACCCGCACTTGCTCGAGGCTGGTGCATTTCGGCACCTGGACATCGGGGGCAAGGTTATCCCGGTTCCGGGAGCGCCGTTTATGTTGTCACGGACCCCGGGCCGAATCGCAGGACCCGCACCGAAGCTCGGAGGGGACGAATGAAGCCTCTTTCCGGGATTCGGGTTCTCGACTTCACCTGGGTGGGTGCTGGGCCATTTACGACAAAGGTCCTCAGCGACTTCGGCGCCGAGGTGGTGAAGGTGGAGTCGCGCAAGCGACCGGACCAACTCCGAATGGCAGAACCGCTGACCGGGAGTCGGACCATCGAGGAAAGCGGCTACTTCGCCAATCGCAATCCGAACAAGAAGAGCGTATCCATCGACCTCAAGCATCCAGAGGCGCGCCAACTGGTGCTCGCCCTCGCTGCACAGAGCGATGTCGTAATCAACTCGTTTTCGCGTGGCGTCATGGAGCGCTTTGGCCTGAGCTATGAGGATGTCCGCGGTGTCCGCGACGACATAATCTATCTATCCATGCCTTTGGGCGGCAACCATGGTCCGTACAAGGATTATCTCGGCTACGGCATGAACGTGGCGTCTCTCGTCGGAGTCTATTCGCTAGGCGGATTGCCCGACCGGTGGCCGGTGGGCACGGGAACCAACTACCCAGATCATCTGCCCAACCCCTTGCATGCGGCCTTTGCCATCCTTGCCGCGCTGAACGAGCGTCGCCGGAGCGGTCAGGGACAGGAGATTGTGCTGTCCCAACTGGACAGCACAATGGCGCTTTTCGCGGACGACCTCTTGAACTACGCCTGTAACGGAACTGTCGCTACCCCCGGGTATTTGGACGATCCGGATGTAGGACCTCACGGCATCTACCCATGTCTTGGGGAGGACCGCTGGTGCGCCATCTCCGTCTCGGGCAACGAGCAGTTTACGGCCTTCGCCAAGGCAATCGGCCAGCCGGAACTCGTTCACGACGACCGTTTCAGCACTATTGAGTCACGCAGGGAGAACGCTGCCGCGCTCGATGAAATCATCGGCGGGTGGACGATAACGATCGAAGCCATGGAGGTGATGACCCGCCTTCAGAGCGTCGGTATCTCGGCCGGTATGGTCCAGACGGCGAAAGACATGCTGACGACCGACGTGCAACTGCGGGCAAGGGGCTTCTGGCAATATCTGGACCATCCCGTCATGGGCCGGACCGTCTATCATGGCGTACCGGCCAGTTTCTCGGGCATGTCCAACCGCTATGTCTCGCCCGCTCCGCTGCTGGGCCAGCATAATGACGAATTGCCACGGCTCGCGAACATGCCGGCAGAAACGATTGAAGAATACGCCAGCAAAGGGGTCCTCAAGTGACCGGCATCAACTTCGACTTACCTGAGGAAGTGACGATGATCGGCGAGGCGGTGCGCCGGTTTGCTGTCGATGAACTGCGGCCCTACGAACGTCTCGTGCTCGAACGCGAGATGCAAAGGGGGTTCACCGACGCACCTCTGCTGCCCCCCGACATTGAGGCGCAGCTTCAGGAAAAAGCCAAGTCTCTCGGTTTGTACGGCATCGACGTGCCGGAGGAATTCGGGGGGCAGGATCTCGGTGCGCTGACCAAGTGCATCGTCATCGAGAAGCTCAAGCATTCGATCGTGCCCTTTGTGGTGGCGCCAGACAGTCCCAATCTGCACCTGCTGAAAGCACTGTGCCGGGGCGATCAGGTCGACCGCTATTTCCTGCCCTATGCGCGCGGGGAAAAGCGATCGTCGCTGGCTTTGACCGAACCTTCTGCGGGGTCCGACGCATCCGGTATCCGCACCAAAGCCGAGCTTCGGAACGGGAAGTGGCTTCTCAACGGAACGAAGACCTTCATCAGTCATGCCCGTGCGGCGGATTTCTTTATCGTCATCGCAGTCACCGATCCGTCCAAGGGTACACGTGGCGGCATGACGGCATTCCTCGTGGACCGAGATGCCAAGGGGGTTTCGATCCCGTCCAACTATCCGATGATCGGAGAGTATTGCCCGTACGAGGTTGTGCTCGACAACGTTGAAGTGGACGAGGACGCGGTGCTGGGGGAGGTCGGCGATGCTTTCACTCCCTTGCAGCGGCGGCTGGGCGTTCGCCGCATGGAGATTGCAGCGCGCTGCATCGGCTTCGCCACGCGCTGCATCGAAATGATGATCGAGCACTCGCAATCCAGAGTCACGTTCGGCAAGCCCCTGGCCGATCGCCAGACCATCCAGTGGTGGATATCCGACAGCTATCAGGAATTGGAGATGGTGCGTCTCCTGACCTATCGACTCGCCACGCGGCTTGATCGTGGTGATGACGACGTTCGCATGGAGGCGTCCATGGTGAAGGTTCAGGGGCCTGAGATGATCACCCGGGTCGTCGATCGGGCAATGCAGACGTTCGGGGGAATGGGCGTCAGCAAGGAACTGCCCCTAGAGTACATTTACCGGACAGTCCGGGTCTACCGGATCGTCGAGGGACCCAGCGAGATTCACAGGTGGGTCATTGCGCGTGACCTGCTCAGGAGGGGGCTGCCACAATGACCATTCAAGTAGAGAAACGTGGCGCAATCACACTGCTGACGATTGATAGGCCCGAGGCTCGCAATGCGCTCAATCCTGCGAGCGCTCAGCTGCTCTACGAGTCCCTGGCCGAGTTCGAAGCAGACGGAAATGCAAGGGTTGCCATCGTCACGGGCGCTGGGACGAAGGCCTTCTGCGCAGGAGCGGATCTGCGCGGGGTGATTGATTCAGACGCAACGCTGGCGCAGCGCGCGCTGAGCCCAAGCGATGCCAGCCTGGTCAGGGATCCTGGATTGACCAAGCCCGTGATCGCAGCCGTCAATGGTTATGCTCTCGGCGGCGGCTTCGAGCTGGCACTGATCTGTGATATCCGTATCTGCTCCACGACCGCCAGTTTTTCGCTCGCCGAAGTCACCATAGGCAGCATGCCCGGCAGCGGGGGCACGCAAAGATTGCCGCGCATTGTCGCTCCCGGCATCGCGACGTATCTCGCCTTGACGGGCGATCGCATCGACGCGGTCGAAGCCTATCGGATAGGCCTCGTGACCAAGGTGACGGAATCGGCAGACCTCATGACGGAAGCCTTTGCGATTGCCCACCGCATCGCGGCAAATGCTCCGCTGTCGGTCAAAGCCGTTCGGCAGGCCCTGCGTCAGGGGCAGGACGTACCGCTCGCCCAAGGCCTCATCTACGAGCGCAATCTGTTCAACCTGCTGCGCGAGAGCGAGGATCGCCGTGAAGGGCGGGCCGCTTTCGCCGAGAGGCGCAAACCAGTCTTCAGGGGATGCTGATGTCGATATCAGGAAAAATCGCCATTGCCGGCGTAGGTGCAACCCAGCAAGGGAAGCTGACGGGCCGCACCGCTCTCGACGTCGGCGTCGAGGCGTTCAAGCGTGCGCTCGACGATGCCGGATTGAAGAAGTCAGACATTGACGGTCTTCTCACCATGCCGGGCACCACCTCACCGGAGGGAAGTCTCCACTATCTGCGGCTTGGCGAGGCGCTTGGCCTCAATCCGCGGTACACGGGCAGTCTTACGATGGGCGGCGGCACAGCGGGCGCGCTTGTACAGATGGCGGCGCTGGCAATCCATGCCGGCCTTGCGACCACGGTCGCCTGCGTCTTCGGTGATACGGCGAAAACAGGCGGGGTCAAGTTTGATCGTGCCAGCGGGGGGGAGGTCCCGTGGTCGCACTGGGGCATGATGGGTGCTGCCGCCAACAGCGCCGTCGCGGCCGACCGTCACATGCATGCCTACGGCACCAAGAGCACCCAGCTTGCCGAGGTTGCTGTCGCCTGTCGCTATCATGCGTCACTCAATCCCGACGCCATCATGCGAGATCCCATCACGATCGAGGATCATCAGTCGTCCCGCTGGATCGTACGTCCATTGCGTCTGCTGGATTGCTGCCTGATCTCCGACGGCGGAGTCTGCATCATCGTTACCTCCACTGAGCGTGCGCGGGACATGCGAAACAAGCCTGCAGTCATTGCAGGCTGCGGACAGGCCTATACGGCGCAAACGCTCGAATCCGAGAAGTGGTGGTACGTGCCACATCAGAAACAGGCGCTGGCGGATGCCTTCAGCATGGCCGGCGTAAAGCCGGCGGACATTGACGTCGCTCAACTCTACGACAATTTCACGATCTCGGTGATCCTCTGGCTGGAGCATGCCGGCTTTTGTGGCGAAGGGGAAGGCGGTTCCTTCGTCGAAGGAGGCCGCATTAGACTGGGAGGTGATCTGCCGGTTAACACGGCCGGTGGCAACCTCTCGGAAAGCTACATGGAAGGTTGGCTCCACATCGTCGAAGGCGTCCGCCAGGTCAGAGGCAGCTGCGGGGATCGTCAGGTCAAAGACGCGGAGCTTTGCCTCGTAACGGGGCGTGGCATGGCGCTCAATTGTTCCAACGCGATGATTCTACGAGGAGAATAGTCAGATGGCCGAGACGCTACCAAAGCCGCAGCCTGCGCTGACCGATATTAACCGGCCCTTCTGGGAAGGGGCCGGCCGAGGTAAGCTGATGCTGCAAAAGTGCGCGACGTGTGGACATGTAAGATTTCCGCTCGGACCGGTCTGCACCGTCTGTCTTGGCGAAGAAACCGAATGGGCCGAGATGGCGGGAAAAGGCGAGATCCTTTGTCACCTCGTCTTCCACCAAGTCTATCATAAGGCTTGGGCGGGTAATGTGCCCTACAGCGTCGTCTTGGTGCAACTCGACGAAGGCCCGCGCGTGTTTTCTAACGTGGCCGAAATGGACGGCAAAGATACAGAAATGGATCTGGTCGGTCGGCGCGTCGAAGCCGTGTTCGAGCCTATGGAAAGCGGGCTTGGCCGTCATCTATTCAGGCTAGCCTAGCCGGCTAGACCCGGCGAGGAGAGAGGTGATGGTTATCTCCCCTGCTTATAGCTGTAGCTCTAACAAAGCCACAGTGCATATCGGTCGGGCGGCGCGAGTGTAACCGGCGCAGGTGACGACTGCCGGCGTAATATTTTACCGGAGATCGGATATGTCGGGCTGTGATCCGGAATTGTTGAAGCCGCCTTCGATCTCACATCGGCCTGGTTCCGCAACTCGCGTCGGCCGATCGCTAAGGTGACGGCCTTCAGCCTGTGCCGATGCCGCCCGTGCTCGGCGTCACCTTGCGCCGCCCGGCCGGAAGGCTGCGCCTGCCGGGCCGACACCGGAGGACTAGTCGGTAGCATCCGTCCATTGCCGGGATCAAGGCCATCGGGCACGACGGCATTCGCGGCAGATTATCGGGCTCCAAACTCAGATTACTGGCGTCTTCTGCCAGTCCCGATGCCCTGACCGGGGAACATCTTGGTAAAGAATACGTCCGGGCACCCCGGCTTCGTGCTGTCAGTCAAATTTCACTAGACGGACCAGGTTTCATATGTGTATGGTGTTTGGAGTGGACGCCTGCTGCATTGGGTGGGTGATAAGCGCTCCATGGTGACGGGAAGGAGCCCTTCGACGGGTCCGTTCATCGGGAGCGATAAACAATCTGGGAGGAACAGCGATGACTGCAGGACACATCGGTACCATTCGAATGACCGCACTCGCGACGACAATCGCGATGATCGGCGGCATTGGCTACGCATATGCAGATACGATTAAGATCGGCGTGCCTATGGAATTCAGCGGGCGCTTTGTCGCTTATGGCGCGTCAGGACGTCGTGGCGTCGA
>NZ_JBKFEY010000049.1:0-8717 GCF_046507575.1 Pontitalea aquivivens
CCGCGCATCGCGGCGGCCGGTCGTTTCGTCGGTGCCGAAGGCATTGTCATCCGGAATAGTCTCGTCCACTGCCACCGATTGGTCGGGACTGGTACCCCAAGTCACAATCGGTTCGATTTCTGCGGCGTCTATTACGACGCGATCATCATAGACCGCGTCGCCATCGGAACGAATGCTATTCCAATATTCCACCGCAGCATCCCAGCTGGCGCCCTCGGCAGGCGCGAACTCGCGGCCGCGGACATAAGCGTAGGTTTTTTCGTCAGGATTGACGTAACCGCAGCGCGCGCCCCCTTCGATGGCCATGTTGCAAAGCGTCATGCGCTCTTCCATCGAGAAAGCCGAGACGACGTCGCCGGCATACTCGTAGGCATAGCCGACACCGCCCTTGGCACCCAGCAATCGTATGATGTGGAGGGTCACGTCCTTGGCATACACGCCCGGAGCAAGCCGGCCATTCACCTCTATGCGGCGGACCTTCAACTTTTGCACCGGCAGCGTCTGGGTGGCTAGGACATCTCGAACCTGGGATGTCCCTATCCCAAACGCCAAGGCGCCGAACGCGCCATGCGTGGCGGTATGGCTATCACCGCAAACGATCGTCATCCCTGGCTGGGTCAACCCGCGTTCCGGACCGATCACGTGCACGATGCCGTGTTCACGCCGATCGGGCGAGAAGTAGCGTAGGTTGAAGTCCCTCGCATTCGTTTCCAGGTAAGCCACCTGCTTCTCATTCAGCGGATCGGAATAGGGCCGCGCCAGCGACGTCGTGGGTATGGCGTGGTCGGCCGTCAGGAATGTCCTGTCCGGAAAACGAACCTTCAGGTTTCTCTCACGAAGCTCGGCAAATGCCTGCGGGCTGGTAACCTCGTGCACGAGGTGCAGACCGACGAAAACCTGATATTGCCCCGGCGCAAGTTCGCGCACCACATGTTTGTCAAAGACCTTTTCGTAGAGACTGCGTCCCATATCAGTATCCTGCATTTGCCCGCGCCGCATCTAGTAGGTGTCATCACTCATTAACGCTGCGGTTGAGTTTCGTCTAGTAATTTTCGTTCCATTTTTGTGCCCCATAGTTATTGATCTGCGGTACCCATGCGTACGCCTTGCCTGAGACGAGGCACCAAGACAAGGGCGAGCAGCCGGCTGCCGACAGGATCAGTGCGAGGCTGATCGGCCTCGTCACGAATACGGAGGGCGATCCCTCAGAAAGCAGCATCGCGCGGCGCAGACTCTCTTCGAGGAGCGGCCCGAGTACGAACGCCATGACCAGAGGAGCGGGCTAGCATTTCCAGCGGATGAAGCAATATCCCAACAGACCGAACAGAGCCATCAGACCGATATCAAAAATGCTGCCGTTGACGCTGTATACTCCTATGCAGGAGACGGCGAGCAGAAACGGATAGAACATTCGATAAGGGACTTTCAGAACACTGACCCACAGACCGATCATCGGCAGGTTGATTATCAGGAGCATGGCATTCCCGAGAAGCATGCTCGCAATCAGGCCCCAGAACAATTCCGGATTGCTGTGAATAACCTGGGACCCGGCTGTATGCCCTGCATCATCATGGCGCCGGCCATGAGCGCGATAACAGCATTCGAGGGAATGCCGAGCGTTAGCAGCGGGATGAACGAAGTTTGCGCACCGGCATTGTTGGCAGCTTCGGGAGCGGCCAGGCCTTCCACGGCACCTTTGCCGAAAGTTTCCGGTCGCTTCGATACGCGCTTTTCAAGTGCGTATGCCGCAAAGGAACTCAGTATCGCCCCGCCACCAGGCAGCATGCCGAGCACCACGCCGAGTGCGGTGCCGCGAACTGCCGCGGGAGCGGCCTGCCTCAACTCGGTCTTCGAAGGCCAGAGGTTCTTTATTCGATCCTTAATGATGACGCGCTCTTCCGGCTTCACCAGGTTCCGGATCACTTCGGATACCGCGAAAAGCCCCACCGCCATCGGCACGAAATCGATGCCGTCCTTCAACGGCCCGATCCCAAAGTCGAGCCGCGGTACGCCCGTGGCGACGTCGGTGCCGATGCACGACAGTGCAAGACCGAACAGTATCATTCCGCATGCGCTGATCAGCGACGCATGGGCGAGGACGACCGCAGCAACAAGGCCCAGGACCATCAGCGAGAAGTACTCGGCCGGACCAAACAGCAGTCCCGCCTCCGGCAAAGGTCTCGCAAAGAGTGCGATGACCAGCGTTGCAACGCAGCCTGCAAAGAACGATGCGAGCGCAGCTATTGCCAATGCCGCCCCGGCGCGGCCATTGCGCGCCCTCTGGTGACAGTCGATGCAGGTGACGACGGACGAACTCTCGCCAGGCAGGTTCACCAGGATGGCGGTAGTGGATCCGCCATAGGAGGCTCCGTAGTAGATTCCGGCGAGCATAATAAGCGCTGCGAGCGGCGGCAGATGATAGGTAATGGGAAGTAGGAGCGCGACGGTGGTGATCGGACCAAGGCCGGGCAACACGCCCACCAGCGTTCCGACAAGGACACCGACGAAACACCAGACCAGGTTTTCAGGTTGCGTGGCGGTCGTCAGGCCGCCGAGCAAAAGGGACAGTGAATCCAGCATCAGAATGCGAACTTTGGGCCAAGAGGGATCGGTAGGCCGAGCGCAAGGACGAAGATGAGGGCCAGCCCTCCGGACAGGAGCAAGGCCACCACGAACACCTCCCTCCAGTTCGCTTCACGATTTGCCACTGACGCGATCGTGGAGAGTCCGAACACCGCGATCAGCAGGCCGAGCTGCTGGAGCGCGAGCATGAAGAAGATGATCGAGCCGGTGACCAGCGCAATCTCCCGTAGCCCCCACCGCCCCGCCGCCTGCTCTCCGGGTTTTATGAGGCTGTGGAGCAGAATGTCGGCACCAAGCACGATGAGCAGCCACGAAATAAAACTCGGGTGATAGCCAGGGCCCATGCGCATCGCCGTGCCGGCGCGAAGTCCCGAAGCGCCTAACTGGGCGGCGAGGCCCGCCACCAACAAGGTGAGGCCATATTGGAAGCCGGAGCTTCGGATCGTATTCAATATGAGCGGGTTCCCGCGGCGGCGACCGGCACTAGCCGGTCCGCCAAATCCTGACATGAGATGCTTACTCGATCTTGATACCGGCTTTGTCGACCAGGCTCGAGAAGCGCGAGATGTCGGCTTCGATCAGGCTTCGGAGGCCTTCCATCGAGGAGGTCTCGATCTCGATCCCGAGTTTCTGGCACTTATCCTTGACAGCGAATCCTCCAACGTCTGCACGATGGCATCACGAAGCTTGGCGGCGTTTTCAGGCGGCATCGAGGCGGGCCCGACGATTCCGTACCACTCGGCGAAGTTGAACCCTTCGATTCCGGCTGCCTCGGCCATGGTCGGCAGTTCCGGCCGCAGCGCACTGCGGGTCGCCGTCGACACCGCGAGAGCGCGGAGCGATCCGGCCTCGACGTGTGGCCACACGGAGCTCAGGGTCGCAAACTGCAGCTGAACCTGACCGCCAATAAGGTCCTGGACGGCTGGCGCAGCGCCCTTGTAGCGGACGGGCTCGATCTGGACGCCGCCATTGAGGTTGAGGAACTTCACGGCGAAATGCCCGGCAGTCCCAATGCCTGACGTGGCGGCGAACATCTTCTTGCCGCGCGAACGAGCCTCCTCGATCAGTTCCTTTGGGGTCGTCGCCTTAACTGACGGGTGGACAACCAGGATGAGCGGCACGCGCCCCAGCAGAGACAGCGGCGTGATGTCGTTCAACGGGTCATAGGGGAGGCTCATCTTGAGCGCCACGCTGGTGGCGTGAACGCTCACGATGAGACCAATCGTCAAACCGTCGCTCGACCTGACGACCATATCCGTGCCGGGAATGCCGGAGCCGCCCGGCTTGATTTCGATGAGAAGGGATTGTCCAAGTCGCTTTGAAAGCCCGTCCTGGATCATCCTGGCGAGCGTGTCCGCCGCGCCGCCGGGCGTATAAGGCACGATGATGGTAACAGCCCCGCCAGGCCAACCTTGCGCCCGCACGGGGGACATAGCTGCGATGGAAATCGCGGCCATGCCAACAACCAGATCTCTCCTGCTGACAGGCGGGCCACACCGGCGGGAATCTCTCCAGTTCACGCGTAACCTCCACCCAAAATCGATCTGATAAGATTGATAAATGCAACTCGTTCCAAAAAGTTGTCAGTAGCTAAAAATCAGACACTGTCGCACGGAGCGGGCGGCGAGCCCGGGCGGCTCGCTTCTGGAGGGCGGCTGCCCGTCCTCGACTGCAGATCGGACGGGCACAATAGTCCCCTTGGATGGGCGGTCGGGGTGGTCGTGACGGAGGGAGTCGCTCGATGTTCAGCCATCGAAGCGACTGTTGCGTCCATCGGATGCATGCCGTCGCCTTCGCCTCTCGGAACCCCGCGAGACTGGACAAGATCACGAGGTTGTCGCTATAAGATATGAAACTGATTTTGCACGATGGACCATTGCGCGATGAAGAAACATAGTCTGGCCGGATGGATCGTGGTTGAGCTCGGGGATCGTCGGGGCTGCTCTGCCTGCGGCCAACTCCTTGCCCAAGCCGGGGCGTCCGTGATCGTGGTCGAGCCGGAGTCGCCCCCCCCGCGCGACAAGTGGCTAAGCCGTGCGACGTTCCTCGCAGGCAAGCGAAGCCTGGTCTGGCACGAAGCCGACATGCCCGCCCTTAAAACCATCCTGGATGCCGCGGACATCGTGCTTCTGTCATCCGACATCCCCAGCCCGGCGCAGACGGCGGCGTCCGGTTTGCTGAGCGAGAACCATGTCATCTGCGACATCACGGCTTCGTTAGGCACGATCAATACCGAACTGTTTGGCTTGAGCGATAAGCTGATCCAGGCCTACTGCGGAATGGCCTCGATTACCGGCGTACCGGAACTCGATCCTTCAGTTTCCGACGTCCCGATCCTCGAATTCCACGCTGGCGCCTACGCGGCGGCGGCTGTGGTGGCCGCGATGAGGGCGAAGCGGCTGTTCATCAATAAAGGCCAGCGCATAGACGTCGGGCTCTACGAGTGCGGCGTCAACGCGCTCGCCACCTTTCTGCCGCTTCACTACGGGGGGAAATCCGTTTCCCGCGCGGGCAATCGGCATCCGATGGCATCGCCCTGGAACGCTTACCAAGCGAATGATGGCTGGGTTCTGATTTGCTCCGCGAAGGACGAGCATTGGATAAAGCTCTGCGCCGTTATGGGAGTGCCGGACCTCGCCAGCGGCGGCCCGCTGGCGAAGCTGGCCGATCGAATCCGTATTCCAGACGAGGTTGATCGTCAGGTCAGCAAATGGACGGCTGGCAAATCTGTGGACGATATCATTTCAGCCCTCACCAAAGCGGGTATTGCCTCAGGACCAATCGTCGAAGTTTCCAGGGTGCACCGGGATGCAAACGTCGAGCACAGGAAGATGACGCTCAGCCTTCCCGATCCAGTTACCGGTGCCAACGTCAACGTATCGGGTACCCCTTTGAAGGCCTCGCGGACTCCAGGGCGTCGCGCCGATGCGATCCCGGCACCGGATGCCGACCGAGATTTCGCGATGTTGCTGACGCCCAAGCCGGGACACGCGTCTGGCGATGGGTCTGTCAACGGGCCGTGCGCCGGTTTGACAATCATCGAAATCGGACAGTATACGACCGCCCCACTTGCCGCAAAACACTTCGCGGCCTTGGGCGCCGAGGTGATCAAGATCGAGCCCCTTACCGGGGAAGCCACCCGCGACTGGCCACCTATGCATGAGGGTACGGGCTACTTCTTCGCCATGAGCAACAACGGGAAGCGGAGCGCAGCACTTGATCTGCGAAATCCTGCCGATGCCGGAATTCTCGCAGATATCATTTCCCGCGCGGATGTCCTGATCGAGAACCTCAAGCCTGGATCGCTCGAGAAACTGGGCTTCTCGCCGGCGGCGCTTGAACGGATCAATCCGCGTCTTGTATACTGCGGCATTTCAGGCTTCGGGGCGGATTCTGTTTTCCCGGGCCGTCCTGCGTTCGATTCCGTGATCCAAGCCATGTCGGGACTGATGGATTTGACCCGCGTCGATGGTGCACCGACCAAGCTCGGCATTTCGGCGGCTGACATCACCGGAGCGCTGATCGCTTTGTTCGCCATTCTCGCGATGCTGGAGTACAGGGACTATTCGGGCAGAGGACAGGCAATCGACCTGGCGATGCAGGACGCCGCGCTTTGGACAACGCAGACCCATTGGAACGACGAGCGCAAGGACCCGTTTCAGATGGTTCCTGTTTCCGGCGGATTCTCTGCAACGGCTTCGCCGCAAACCGAACCCGAGGCGATCGGCACGCCTTCAGTTCCCGTTCGAACGGTTCCCGAGGTGGCTGACGATCCGCGAACAACGAGTTCGGGGCTCGTGATCTGGAGGGAACGGAAAGGCTTCCGCTGGCCCCTGCTCGGACCGCCGTACCGGCTTTCCGCGACGCCACCGGTCATCGGCGAATTGGTTGGTTCGCTTGGCGAGATGAACGAAACTCTCCGCGCCCATAGGCGCGCCGATAGAACATTGCAAAACGAAGGAGTTTCGACGTGAGCACTGGCGTTTTCGATCAGGTGGGCATCAGATGCACGCTGATGCGTGGCGGCACCAGCAAGGGCTCTACCTCTTCGAACACGATCTTCCTCCGCCCGGTCCGTCCCGCGATGCGCTACTGCTGCGGATCATGGGGACTCCGGACATCAGCCAGATCGATGGCATGGGTGGATCACGTCTCCTGACTTCGAAGATCGCCATCGTCGGGCCTTCTACGGTTGAAGCTGCCGACATCGATTACACCTTCGCCCAGGCCGATCTCGACCGGCCGATCATCGACTACAAAGGCAATTGCGGCAACATTTCATCAGGCGTTGGCCCTTTCGCGATCGATGCTGGGCTCGTTGCGATCAAGGAACCTTTCACTGAAGTCAGGATCCACAACACCAACACCCAGAAAGTGATCGTGGCGAAGGTGCCGGTCGAAAACGGTCGCGCCAAGGTGAAAGGGGATTTTGCGATCGCGGGCGTGCCTGGCACAGGTGCGGAGATATTCATGGACTTCCGGCTGACTGCCGGGGCCACGACCGGGAAGGTGCTTCCGACCGGCAATCGAATTGACACGATCCAGCTAGAGAGCGGAAGCACGATCGACGTCACGATCTGTGATGTCGCAAACCCCGTCGTCTACTGCCGAGCCGAAGACCTAGGCCTCAACGGAGATGAAGGTCCAGATCAGATCGACAACAACGAGTCCCTCGGCATCCTCCTGCGCGAAATACGCGGAAAGAGCGCCGAGATGATCGGGTTCGCATCTCATTGGACCAAGGCCGAAAGAGAATCGCCAATGTTTCCGATGCTGACCTTTGTCTCGGAACCGGGTTCCTACAAGGCTCTGAACGGCAAGGCCGTCAGCGCTTCCGACATGGACTTGAGGGCGCGGCTAGTCTTCCTGAACAGGTGTCACGCAGCCATGGCGGGAACCGGGTCAATGTGCATAGCGGCGGCGGCGCACATCCCCGGATCGATCGTGAACGGGGCCTTGGCGCCTACCGCTTCGACCAAGGAGTCGCTTTCCATCGGTCATCCGTCCGGTGTCATGCACGTCGTCGTCACCACGCATGAAGCCAACAACGAGGCGGGCATGGAAATCGATACCTTGGGCTTCGGGCGCACAGCGAGGCGTATCATGGACGGAATGGTCTACGTACCGACAAGCGCGCAGTATTGATGGCGAGTCGACCTCGCGGAGCCGGTGGCCTATCCGCCCTGAGGCAAGCCTCAGCCGACCGACCGACTGGGCTGCTCCTGCCTTGCCGTTATGGTTGAGGCACACGGAGCGGTGTCGTCTCGCAATGGGCGCAGCGCCGACGCCGTGCGGAGAAAGCAAATAAGAATGGGCTCGCGAACGCCTTCGGAACAGACCATCGCCCGCTTGATAACATCCACCCGCGATGATTTGACAAAACCCGAGGATTTTGGTTGCGGCAATCGAAAGCAACGTCCCGGATCTGATTGTTGCGCGCACAACGATCATCGACTTCCAACAAATGATCCGATCAAAAGCGGCCGCCAAGCTCAATGGTTGGCTTGAAGCAGCAAAGAGAGTCTCGTTGGATCCTTTGCCAATGGTGTATAGAGAGAGAGACATCGCCGCGGTCCGAAACGCAATCATCTCACCGTGGTCGAATGGACAGACTGAAGGTCAGATCACCAGGCTGAAACTCATCAAACGCCAAATGTAAGGTCGTGCCAAAATCGACCTGCTTCAGGCGAGATTGATCGGCGCGACATAGCAGTCTGCCTTCAGCAAATGTGCGTCAGAGCCAGTTCCTAACGGAAATCAATAATGTATCATCAAATTCCGGGCAAGAGCGCAACTGCCCGTTCCGCGACGGTTCCAGACTGCAACAGTCCTTCGATCTCGACTTCATCAAGACCGATCATCCGCAAGACAGGGCGCGTCCCCTCCCCGGCATCGGGTGCCGGCCATCTGATCTCGGGCAGAGCGCCTCGGGCATTTGCGGGAAAGGTTGAAAGATGGTGTCCGTCCACGGTTTGCACGAATCCTCGCGAGGCTATCTGCTCGCTTTCAACCGCTTCCGAAGGCGCCACGCATAGACTTGCGGGAACGTCGAATTCCTCGAACAGCGCGATCCACTCGGATGCGGGTCTTTGCGCCAACGTCGTTTCCAAAAGAGCGAACAACTCGTCGCCATT
>NZ_JBKFEY010000005.1:0-186337 GCF_046507575.1 Pontitalea aquivivens
CTACAGGCTTTGGCCGTCATGTGATGCCGCACTTGCGCGGGGGTGCGGACTGACGGCGGTGTCGTCTGCGCCTGTTTGACAGGGCCCCGGGGTCCTGAACGTCCCGCCCGCCGAAGACCCGCGCCGGATCCTGCGGTGGTGCTGTCGCGCCACCGCGTCGTGGTCGTCCGCGCAGGATTCAGGCCCCTGTCCGGTAACGCCCGGGCGCTCAGGGGCGCGCAATCCCCTCAATGGTGCCCCCGGACAGATCCGCAATGGAATCATGCAGCAATTGCAGCACATACGGCGCATTGTGCGCATAGGCGCCGGGATCCTTCGCTACGAACTGATAGTTGTATGCCGCCCGGAGCAAACGCGGAGTCCAGCTTGCGTATTTGTTGGGCATCACCGCCTCGTTTTCATCGACCGTGCCGTTGCCGTTCTGGTCCATGAAGAAATATGGGTGCGCATGCGCATCATAGGCTATGGGGCTGCCGGCGACATCCGCGCCATAGGCCCGGATCGCATCGAGAAGCCGCCCGTGCAGCGCGGTGATTTCGGAGGCGATCCCCTCGGCCACGTCGCCATCGCCATCGTGATCGACCGCACTTTTCCGGATGTTTCCAAGCGACTTTCGATCCGTGACACCTTCATGGCAGGCGGCGCAGGGTTCGGATTTCGGCTTGACCGTGTGCAAGTCGTGACAACTGATGCAGGTATTGAAAGGCGCTGCATGGCGACGCTGCGAGGCATAACTGCGCCCGTCATATTCATAGCCGCCACGGGCCAACGAACCCATCAATGTGGCGCCTGCAGCACGGTAGTGGATGTTCAGGAATGCCAGGTCGGTCGAAACCATGTCATCGCCGATGCCAGCCGTCGCCCGGTTCACGCTGAGCGTGGATTCCCGACCCTGGTGGCAGGTCATGCAACGCGCTTCGGCCCCGAGCCCCTCGATCCGATGGCCTGAGGGAAACGTGACAGCCGTCATCGCGCGCGTCGTTTCATTGTGGCAAGCCGAACAGCCGATGACGGTGCCGATCTGCGCCTTCTTCTCGACACTGCCCGCAGGGCTTCCATCGGCGCCGATATAGTCCAGAAAGCCCGGGGTTGAATGACACCGGGCGCAGGCCTCGGGGATCTCGCCCTTCTCATTCCAGTTCGTGAAGGCCTGCGCATCGGCCTTGGCATGCGGCGAACCGAGCCAGTCGTGAAAGAATGGCACGCGCGCTGCCGGGATCATTTCCGGTGGCGCGGTGGCGGTGTCCTGCGCTGTCGCGGTGCCTGACGCCAGAATCGGCGCGGCAATCAGCGCCAGGACTGACAGCAGCCGTGCCACAGGGCGACGGGCTCTGGATTGTTCATATATCGGGGTGCACATGACTTTCTCCTCCTCTCACCGGGGCGGCGAGATGATGTTGAGGTGATCTGGAACTCCGTCGATCATGACGATACTTGCGCTTCCCACCCGCAGCATAGACCTTGCGCAGGGCCGCGGACAAGGCTGTCGCGGCTGGTCGCGACAAAATGCGCCACCGCCCGGATAGCGTTGCACAGCCGGTGGCCGGGGTCGCCGGGGATGTTTTCGGGCGAATGTCAGGCGGCGCGACGCACGGCCGTGGCCAGAAGGGTCTGGCGCGCCAGGACTGCGATCAGATCGGAACGGGTCACGATGCCGACCAGCTGGCCGGCATCGACCACCGGGGCGGCCTGGACCCCGCCATCGGCAAGCAACTGGACCAACACGCCGACGCCGTCCCCCGGGGCAACATTGGGCAGGTCCTGGCGCATGATGTCGCGCGCCCGCAGCCCCCCATTGCGCGCCACGCCCAGAACCCGACCCAGGGAAACCGCGAAGCTTGTGCCAAAGGCCGCGCGCCGCGCGCGTTGAATAAGGTCATTTTGCGTGATGATCCCGGCCAGCCGCCCATCGGCGGTGACAACAGGCAAGGTCTTGAAATCGTGCCGCTGGAACAGGTCCGCCACAAGGCCAAGCCGGGCATCCGGCGCCACCGTGACCAGATCGCGCGACATCACCGCCGCACAGGTCAGGTCGTCAAAGTGGCGCCGGGCCGCCTCGGCCTCTGCCGCGGCCAGAACCCGTCCGAAATCCTCTGCGCCGATATTCGCGCTCATGTTGAAGCGGGCAAGCACGTCAGAGAGTTCATCAGGCGTCAATCCCAGACGGCGATCCGGGGCGGGATCCGCCGTCTGATGCGCCCCGGTCCCGGCGGGCTGGCGAAAGGGATAGCGCCGGCCCGTCATCCGGTTGTAGACCACCGCCATCAGCACCAGCGCAACCGTGTCCAGCAGGACCGGCGCGAAGACGAAGTCATAGCCTGGCATGCCACCCATCGACGCGCCCAGGATCGTCGCCAACGCAACCGCAGCCCCCGGCGGATGCAGCGCCCGCAAGAGCGCCATTCCTGTCATCGCCCCAGCAACCGCAAGCCCCGCCGCCAACACGGGGGGAACACCGATCTGCAGAACGGTCACTGCGACAGCGGCCGAGACGGTGTTGCCGATGATGGCCGACCACGGCTGTGCAAGTGGTGAATTCGGGACCGCGAACAGAAGGAAAGCCGTGGCGCCAAGCGGCGCGATCAACAAGAAACCGCCGCCTGTTCCGGCGATGCGCTCGGCGGCAATCAAAAGAAGGCCGCACAGGATCAGGGCAAGACCGGCACCAATGGCAGCGCGCAGCGCCTCGGCCGGCCGTGGTTGTGCCATCGCAGGCCCAACCCCGCGCAGAATGCGCCGGCCGGGCAACGGGTGCCCGTGGTGCGGGGTCTGACAGGTGGATGTCATACCCGCAGGTGCCTTCGGGTTGCGTGTCGTCAGGTTCTGTTTTTCTGTCATGACCACCAAACACTTTGGGTATCAGGCGTATCGCTTGGCCGAACCGCGGATGTGTCAGCCTGCTGCGGTAAAACCTGCAGGGGCAAATATCGCCTGCGTCCCGGCACGGCGGCCTTAATGATTGATAATTATCAATAATTCAAGGATAAGTTTCTATTAATAAGTAGAATTTGACAGGATATTTATCAAGCAAATCAGGCGATGCACGAACATCTATCCAAAACCATGCGCAGATCAGAACGCCTGATCTGCAATTGGCGGGCTGCACGGGCAGCGGGTCTTTTTCTGGTGCCAGGCCGGCGGCCATGTTTGATGCCGATGCGTGTCCGTTGCACAGGGCCCGGATGCCCGCGCGCCAAGCCGATCGCCCCGGCGAACCGGCTTGGCGGGCAGCCCTTCAGTTCAGAACAATTCGCGCACGGCCAGGATCGTCCCCGACAGGAACATCAACCCTATCAGCACGCGCCGGAAGGTCATGTCGTCCAACCTGTGAAAGACCCAAAGCCCGAGCTGTGCCGAAAGCAGTGTGAGCGGCAAGGCAAGCGCGATGAGGACCAGTGTCTCGCGGTCGTACACACCGCGCAGGGCAAGCAACCCAAGGGTGAGGCCGAGAATGATGATGTTGAAGGGTTGCAGGACGGCCCGCGTTTCCTGCTTGGTCCAGGGGCGCATGGCACACCACATCGTCGGCAGTGCGCCCGACAACGAGGCGGCTCCGCCCAGTATGCCGCCCGAGAAGCCGACGAGCGCGTCAATCAGGGGCAATGGCCTCGTGATTTTCGGCAGCGACCGGCGCAGCGAGAAAAAGCCGCCGAACAGGATCAGAAACCCCGCGATCACGAGCTTCAGCTGCTCGGCTGAGACCAGCGAAAGCATCTGTACCCCCAGGGGCACGCCGATCAGCGCGGGCAGCAGGAAGATCATCAGCCGGCCCGGTTGTGCCGCGATCGAGTGGCGAACCGCCCAGGCCCCCTGCAACCCGCTGGCGACCGACATCACGATGACAATGGCGACCGCCTGCGGCGCGGGCAGGATCTGAAGCCAGAAGCCAAGCGCGAACAGTGCGGTGCCAAAGCCCGCGAGCCCGTTGATGAACCCGCCCGCGATTGCCCCGGCCGCCATCAAAACAAGGAAATGCGCATCGCCCACATCGGGTATCCAACCTGTCATCACATCGCCCTCTGGATCGCGTCGGGAGAGAATTCGCCGATCTCGACGGCATTGCGCAGGGCGCGTACGATTTCCTGAATGACGCGGATCTTGGTCGTGTTCTGGCGATGGATCAGACCAAGTTGCCGCGCAGGTGGTGCGGGGGTCAGGGCGACGCGGCGCAGCGGCAGCCGGTTGATCGCCTGAACGCATGGCGCTGGCACGATCGACACACCAAGGTTCGCCATTACCATGCTGGAAATGATGTCGAGCCCCAGAAGCTCCATCGAATCGTCGACTGAGATGCCGTTTTCCTGAAGCCAGCTTTCCACGATGCGCCCCACCACCGCATCGCGCGAGAACCGGATGAAGGGGTTGTCGCGCAGGATCTGGATCGGGTCGTCGCCGGTGACCTCGGGCGAGGTGATGAGCACCAGCGGCTCTTCGACGATCGGCAGCCAGTCGAGCCCGCGCGACAGCACGTCGGGCCTGGAAATGAGGGCGGCGTCAAGCGCGGCGCGCTCGACCTGCAGCACGAGCGGCGCCGAGAGACCGGGGGACAGTCCCACATGCAGATCCGCATAACGCGCCTTGAGATTGGCAATGCCAAGTGGCACGAGCCCGGTCAGCGTGGTCGGCACCGCGCCCAGAACGAATTCCCCGCGCAAGCCGTCGTCGCCCAGAACCGAGGGCACGATATCATCGTAATCGCGCACCACCTCGCGGGCCTTGGCCAGAATGGCACGCCCGATCGGCGTCAGCTCGGGTGTCCTGGTCGAACGGTCGAAGATCGCGACCTGCCAGGTTTCTTCAAGCGTCTTCATCTGCTGACTGACCGCGGCATGGGTCACAAAGACCGCCTCGGCTGCGGCGCTGAATGTGCCATGATCTGCCACGGCGATCAGCGTGCGGAGCATCCTGATAGACATCCTGGTATCTTTCGAAAGGAAAAATTTCAATAATACTTCATCACGTCGGCAATCGTAAATCAACGCTTTCAATTCATCGGTGGCTGTAGGACGGTTCGGATCGCGCGCAACGTCAAGCACAGAGGGGCTCAGGCGCAATTGAAGGACCTCTTCAAGGCGGCCATCGGATAAAGTTCCCGACATGGGTCCGTGACCCGGGGGGCGCGCGCTGGAATAGGTGGTGAACATAGGCATGCTCACGTCCTATGCAGGGGTGAAAAACGGGGCCGGGATCAGGATCTTGTTCTCGATATGATCGACCAGCGGTCGCATTTGCACCGCATAGGCCTGCCATTCGGGCGAGGCCTGCAAGGCCTTGCGACGTTCCCAGCGGTCATCCATGCTGTCATAGCCCCACATATGTACGATCTGGTTCAGCGGGCCGATATCGGTGAAGTAATAACCGACCATACGCCCCAGGATGCGGGTCTGAACGTCAAGCCCCTCGGCCTCGTAGAGCGCCAGGAACTTCGAGACGTTCCCGTTCTTCAGCGTATAGGTTCTCATGTCGACAAACATCGTAGCCCTCCCCGGCTCGATCGTGAAAATGGGCCGGCTCAGCTCAGGAACAGATGAATCCCGGCAAGGGCAAAGCCCGCCAGCATGAACGTGAGCGCGCAGACGAGGATGATTGACCGCGGGCCGACATCGCCGAGCTTGCGCAACGAGGTCTTCATCCCCAGCGCCGCGATGGCCGTGACGAGACACCAGCGCGACAGATCGAGCAACGCCGAGACCAGTTCGGGTGGCAGGATGTCAGTGCTGCCGATCAGCACGAGCGCGGCAAAGCCCAGCACGAAGAACGGGATCGGCAGGCGCGGCGCGGGCGTGCCCGCCGGGCGACCGGACCGGGCAAAGACCAGTGACAACGCCACCACCAACGGCACCAGAAGCGCCACGCGCAGCAGTTTGACGAAGGTCGCGGTCGACCCCGCGAGGTCCGAGACGGAATAGCCCGCGCCCACGACCTGCGCGACGTCGTGGATTGTGGCGCCAAAGAACACGCCCATCGTGTAATCCGACAGACCAAGCGCCGATCCGACGATCGGATAAAGGATCATCGCGAGCGTCGAAAGCGCGGTAACCGCGATCACGGTGAAGACGGTGTCGCGTTCCAGATCCTTGTTGTCCTTGGGCAGGACCGAGGCAATCGCCAAGGCCGCGGACGCCCCGCAGATCGCCACCGCGCCGCCCGACAGGATGCCGAAATGCACCGATTTCCCCAGCAGCCGCGCGCCCACAATGCCGAGCGTCAGCGTCAGCGCGACCCCCGCCACCGTCAGCGCCAGCACCCCGAGGCCCGCGCCCGCTATCTGTTGCGCGGTGATGCCAAGCCCCAACAGACCGACCCCGAAGCGCAGCACGGTCCTGGCGGTGAACTCGATCCCCGGTGCGGTGCGGCTGCCCGCATCCGACAGGAACGCAAGCGCCATGCCCAGCAAAAGCGCCATCAGCATGACCGGGGCGCCGTAATGTTCGGAGAGGAAGCGCGCGGCAAGGCCGACGATCATCGCCGCGATCAGCCCGGGCAGCAGGGGCCGCAGGCGATCAACCCCGAGCGAGGCCCCGAGCCCCCGCGTCATTCCGTTTTCCGCGCTCATCCGATCAACTCTTCGCTGCGGTCGTCGGTCTCGCCGAAACGCTTGAGCACGGCGGGTTTCGTGCCCTCGTAGATATGGTCGATGTTTTGCACGATCCTGGCGTTCTCGCGCTCGAAAAGACAGTTCCCCTCAAGGTCCGAGGCGACGAGGAAGGGCCCCATGCGGTTGCAGCGGATCACCCACATCGCCTGGGCCAGGCCCAGTTCGTCGCTCCAGTGTACGGCCTCGACGTTCTCGACGCCGCGGCCCAGCAGGGCGCCCGTGCCATAGCCCACGGTCGACAGATAGACCGCGCCATTGGGGACGAAATAGCTCTTGTAGTCCTTTGAGGTCATGCCGCCCTTGCCGATGATCAGCTTGGCGCCGGTTTTGGCCATCCATTCGGGTAGCCATTTGGCGAAGCGGAAGCTCGCGGTAGCGGTCACCGCCCCCATGTCGAAGCTGCCGTCCGGGCGGATCGTCGCGGCAGGCGAGCAATGGAAATTCGCGGCGCTGTCGCGCGGCAGTTCCATCGGGATATTCGCCTTTTCCTCAAGCGCGCGCATGTAGACGCCCTCGCGCGCGGTATACATCAGCCCGTTGAGGTATACGACATCGCCCAGCCGCAGATCGGCGATCTCCCCGGGGGTTGGGGTGGTGCTCAGAATCACTTCACGCAGTTTCATTTCGCCGCCTCCTGCGCGGGTTCCCATTCGACCGTCTCGCGGCGCTGATAGGGGGTGAACCAGTCCGGGTCGGTGCGATGCTCGACCCGGCCGTCGGCATGGATGCGCGCCACCGCGCGGCGCGAGGACAGGCAGAAGGCATGGACCGACATCTGCATGCCCCCGGTGTGGCAATAGCCGACCTCGATATGGGCATCGATCACCATGTTCTTGCCAACGAAGCCCATCGCCCCCATGCCGATCGAATTGCCCAGTTCCTTGAACTCGTCTTCCAGCGCGGCGATCCGGGGGTCGGGGTTGCGGCTGCCGACGGTGCGCAGGCAGGCGGCGCGTTTGCCCAGCACCATGCAGGTGTCCTTGCTGCCGCCCAGCCCGATGCCGATGATCGCAGGCTGACAGGCCAGTCCGCGCTTGCCGAAGGCCATCAGGCTGTCGAGGTAGAAGCGTTTGATCCCCTGAATGCCGTCCGAGGGGAACAGCATCCGGTAATCGGTACCGAAGAGGCCGCCCTTGTGGACGGTGATCAGGTCGATCCAGTCGCCCTCGGGCTCGAAACCATATTCGATCTCGGGGGCGCCGATGCCGACATTGTTGTTGTGATCGGTACGCCAGAGCGGATGCACGCGGTTCGGGCGCAGGGGCACCGAGGAGGTGGCCGAGGCCGTCGCCCTTCGCAGGGCCGCCTCAAGCGCGACCGGGCCACCCTCGATCCTCGCCTCGTTGCCCATCTTGACGAACCATCGCGGCACGCCGGTATCGCCGCACATCGCGCGGCGGTCCTGTTTCGCGGCCTCGTAGTTTTCCAGCATCGCCTGCAGTACGAAGCTGGACAGATCGCCATCCTCGGTGCCGGCGGCTTCCTTCAGCCCGATCAGATAGTCGTCGGGAATTTCGATCGCGGCCTTGGCCATCAGGGTATCGGCGGTGCTCTCGATCAACGATACGGGGATCATCGGGGTCGTCCTTCGGTTCGGCGCGTCACTGGGATGCGACCAGCGTTTCGGGTTCGCCTTCGGGCAGGATGGTTTCGCCCGGGCGCACGATGGTGAATTTCACCGGCTCGCGGTGCAGCCCCAGCGCATCGTCCGTGGCCTTGCGGGCGACGGTGAAATACGAGCTGTCAAGGTCGCCCTCCTCGGGGAAATCCTCACGGTAATGGGCCCCGCGCGAATTTTCGCGCAGCAATCCGGCCCGTGCGATAACCTCGGAAATCTCGACCAGCGAGGCCATGTTGAGCCAGTCGTGCCAGGTCAGGTTGAAGGCCAGGTTTGAGGGGTCGACGCCGGTTTCCAACAATTCGGCGCGGATCTCGGCGATGCGCCGCAGGCCGCGTTCCATCCCCGCGCCGGTACGCAGGACGCCGACATCTTCCCACATGGCTTCCTGCAACCTGGCGCGCAGGGCCTGGATGTTGCCGGGACGTTTCGAGAGCGGATGCACCGCGCGTTCGACCTCAGCCGCGAGGATCTGTTCGTCCGGGTCGCGCAGGCGGCGCATCGTGCGGATGTCGAGGCCCATCGTGTCGCCCGCAACCCCGCCATAGACGGTGGAATTGGCCACACCATTCCCGCCCAGCCGGTTCGAGCCATGCGCGCCGCCGGCATCTTCGCCCGCGACGTAGAGACCGGGCAGGGCGGTTCGGGTATCGGCATCCACCACCACGCCGCCCATGAAGTAATGCGCCGTCGGCACCACCTCGACCTTGCCCGCGGCAAGATCAAAGCCCGAGTCCGCGCAACGCTTGACCATGCCGGCGAATTTTGCACGCACGTTGTCGGGGCCGAGATGGCCCATCGAGATGAACATGCCGACCTGCTCGGGGTTGTTGTTCTTGCGCATCTCGGCATAGATGCCACGGCTGACCACATCGCGCGTGGCCCGTTCGCCGCGGGTGTCATAGTCGAACATGAACCGCTCGCCGCGCGCGTTGAGCAATTGACCGCCCGCGCCGCGCAGCCCCTCTTCCAGCACGGTGCCGGTCATCCGGGTGTGATCGCCCGCCAGCAGCCCGGTGGGGTGGAACTGAACCATCTCCATGTCGCGCAGATCGAGCCCGCGGCGCAGCGCCATGGCGAGACCGTCCATCGTCTTGTCGCCCGAGGGCGTATGATATTTGTACATCGTCGGGCCGCCGCCGGTGCCCATCATCACGCATTTCGCCCGCACGAAGCGGAAGCGCCCGGTGCGCATGTCGATAAACAGCACCCCGGACAGCGCCGCGCCGTCGGGCGTCGGGATCAGGCCGATGGCGCGATGTTCCTGCAACTTCTGGATCGGGCGGCTTAGCACCTGTTCCATCAGCCGGCTGATGATCTCGATCCCGGTCAGGTCGCCTTTGTGAACGGTCCGGTCGGCGGTCTGGCCGGCAAAGGCCTTCTGGTGCAGGCTGCCGTCGGCATTGCGATCAAAGAAGCAGCCGATCTCGTTTTCCAGCTCGCGGATGCGCACCACGGCCTGTTCGCACAGCCGCCAGGCCATGTCCTGGTTGGGCAGCCATTTGCCACCCCTGATCGTGTCCATGAAATGCCGCTCAACCGTGTCGCCGCCGCCAAGCGCGACGTTGTAGCCGCCCTGCACCATGCGCGTGCAGCCGCATTTCCCGATCAGCCCCTTGACCGCCAGCGTGATCCGGGTGCCCGGCGGCGCGCTTTGCTGGGCATGCAGCGCCGCGAACAGCCCCGCGCCGCCAGAGCCCAGGATCAGGATATCGGTGTCTTCTCTCTCGATGTCGAATTTCGATGGCATGGTCAGATCGCCCTCAGGAAAAACAGGCCAGACACCAGAAAGGCGCCGGCGACGGTGGCCGCGGCCAGGTTCTTCTGACGCCCCGGCCACGGAAGAAATTCGAGGACCAACAGGCGCAACCCACCGAAGAAATGGATCGCCAGCAGGAAGACCAGTCCGAATTCCGCGAGCTTCACCAGAGGTGCCTCGGCGAAGCTCAGGAACGTGTCGAGATCCTTCGGGCGGGTGATCGCGAGCGACAGGACATGGAAATGCGCGGGCAGGAACAGCGCGAGGCCAAGCCCCGAGAGCCGATGCGCGGCATAGGCAAGCCAGAGCGGATGTTTGCGGTGCGGGCGGATCACAGCATCGTCACGGCCGAAACAGCGCGCGCCCCCATGAACAGCAGGACGATCATCACGCCCCAGGTGAAGAGATCAAGCGCCACCCCGCGCAGCTTCAGCGTTTCGGTCACAATCACCCGCAGCCCGATCGCCGCATGGACCGAGACGGCCACGACGAAACCGCCGTAGAAGGCGAACCACGCGAGGCTGCCGCGTGTGCGTTCCAGTATCTCGGCCGTGCTCAGCCCGCCCTGGATCGCGTAGATCATCACCGCGATATGGCCCAGAACCAGCGGCGCCATCACCATCGCGCTGATGCGCTGCGCCATATAGAACCCCATGCCCTGCATCACCCGGACCTCCGCTTGAAATAGGATACGGCCGCGGCACGCTTGAGCCCGGCAATGGCCGAAAGCGGGTCAAGTTCGTTGGGGCAGAAGCGGGTGCAGCTGCCCTGCGAATGGCAATTCTGACAGCCGCCGACCGCAGTGGCGCGATCGAGTGCCGCCTGCCGATCGTCGACCTTGACGTCGTTATAGAGCGTCCAGGCGCGTTGCAGCGCGGCGGGTCCCAGGTATTCGGGATTGCCAGCCACCGTGTCGCAGGCTGCATAACAGACCGCGCAGTTGATACATTCGATGGCCTTGTTCGCCTCGACCCGGCCGGGTTCCAGCGGGGGGACCGGCATGATCGGTTCGTTGCGCGAACGGCTGGGTCGGTGGGCGCCGCCGGCCTTGACCCATTTCTCGAAGAACGGGTCCATGTCGACCGCCAGATCCCTGATAACGGGCAGGTTGCGCAACGGGCCTATCTGCAGCCGGTCGCCGTCGGCCACGCGGCTTACATGGGTCCGACAGGTCCAGCGCGGTTGGCCGTTCACCATCATCGCGCAGGAGCCGCACATGCCGACGCGGCAGGCGTAGCGATAGCTTAGCGAGGGGTCGGTATTCTGCTGGATCCAGCTGACCACATCCAGCACGGTCTGGTTGTCTTGCCGGGGTACCTGGAAGGCTTCATACCGCCCCCCTGACCCCTCTCCGCGCCAGACCGAGACGTGGAGGGTCTTTTCTGAATTGCTCACGGGTCACCTGTCTTGGCCGTTCGTGTCTGGACAGGTTAGTCGGTGCAATCGCTAACACAAAGGAACTAATATTTATGTTTAATGTAGAAAAATCTTACATAACTGGGTGATGCAAGATATTCTTGCACGGCCTGTAAGCATTTCTCGTGCCGCCGGGACCGCCCTTTGCCGATAGCCTGGTGCGGCAACGATGGGGGGGTTCATGACGACATCTTCCGAGGCGCCTTTGTCCGCCTTGCTCGCCGGTCGGTTCAGGCATCGGGTGCGCGTGCCCGACGCGCTGGAAGGTGAGACCACACTTTGCCAGATGGCCGCCCGCGGGTCTTGCCGACGATTCCGGGATGATCCTGTTGCGCCGGATCTGATTGAGACGCTTTGCGCGGTGGCCCTGTCCGGCCCGACGAAAAGCGATCTGCAACAGCGCGATATCATCGTGGTGACCGAACCGGGTCTGAAATCGGCCTTGCTGGGGATTGCAGCCGATCAGCCCTGGACGCAGGGCGAGGTGCCCGTTCTGATCGTCTTTTGTGGCAATCACGCGCGGCAACGGCAGCTGCACGATCTGGCGGGGCACACCTTCACCAACGACCATCTGGACGCCTTCTTCAATGCCGCCGTCGATGCGGGGATTGTGCTGGCCGGTTTCGTCGCTGCGGCCGAGGCGGCGGGGCTTGGCGCCTGTCCGATCAGCGCGCTGCGCAACCGGCCCGATGAGGTGGATCGTCTGCTCGGCCTGCCGCGGCACGTCTTTCCGGTCGCCGGACTGGCGCTTGGCCATCCCGCAGTCCCCGCCCCGGTTTCGCAGCGCCTGCCACTAAGTGAAACGCTGCGATGGAACGGGTGGGGTTCGGGCGATCCCGGGGCGATCGAACGTTACGACGCAGAGCGCCGCAGCCATCAGCCCTATGCGACCGAACGTCTCGTTCCGGGTGCAAACCCGGGGCCGGGAAACGCACGGCCCTATGGCTGGATCGAGGACAAGGCGCGCCAGTACGCGCGTCCCGAACGGGCCGGTTTCGGGGCATATATACGGGGCAAGGGTTTCTCACTCGACTGACGATGTTCAGTTTCTCTTAATATAATCTGAATATTAATTTGTTTGTTTGCGAGGGGCTTATTCCGCAGGCTGCTGTGAAAAGGAGAACAGCATGCCGAATACAACATCCTCACAATGCTATCTCGAACTGGCGCGCGAACTCGCGGATCGTTTCGCGCCGCGGGCTGCGCAATGGGACCGCACGCGCAGCTATTGCTGGACCAACGTCGCCGATCTGACGGCGGCCGGGGTGATGGGCATGACCTTGCCCACCCGATATGGCGGGCGCGGCGCAAGCTATCATGACGCCTGTGTCGTCATCGAAGAGATCGCCAAGACCTGCACGCTGAGCGCGCGGATCGTGGTCGAGGCGAACATGGGCGGCATCGCGGCGGTCATGGCCTATGGCACCGATGAGCAGCGCGCCTTCGCCGCGCAACTTGTGCTGGCGGGGGACAAGCCCGCGATCTGCATCACCGAACCCGAGGCCGGCAGCGCCGCGACCGAGATGACGACGACCGCGCGGCGCAATGGCGATCGCTATGTGCTGAACGGGCGCAAGCATTGGATCACCGGGGGCGGGGTGTCCAAGCTCTATCTGATCTTCGCGCGCGTTCTGGACCAGGACGGCCGCCCCGAGGGGATCGGCGGCTTCCTGTTGCATCATGACCCGGCGGCCGGCATCGCGCCGAAGGGGTTCGAGATCGTGCGCCACGAATACACGATGGGCCTGTGCGGCATGCCCGAGGCCGAGCTGGCCTTCACCGATCTGGAGATCGAGGCGCGGATGATGCTGCGTCCACCTTCGGGGATCGAACGCGGCTTTGCCGATCTGATGCGGGCCTATAACAGCCAGCGGGTCGGGGCGGGGACCGTGGCGCTTGGCGTGGCGGCGGGGGCGCTTGATCATGCGAAACGCTATCTGCTGACGCGGCATCAGTTCGGCCGCCCGCTGGCCGAGTTTCAGGGTCTGCAATGGATGCTGGCCGATATGGACGCGGCGGTCCATGCCTCGCGGCTGATGCTGCGCGAGGCGGCTCTGTCCTCGGGCCCGGCGGGCTTCCCCGAGATGATGATGGCCGCGCGCGCCAAGACCTTCGCGACCGAGGCCGCGATCCGCGTGGTCAGCGACGCGCTGCAGATGTTCGGCGCACGCGGCTATGGCGACAGCGAGCCGCTTGAACGGATGTATCGCGATGTGCGGATGTTTACGATCGGTGGCGGGACGGCGCAGATCCTCAAGACCCAGGTCGCGGGCGCGCTTCTGGGGATCAAGACGCCGCAGACGCGCGCAGGCTATGCGGGGCGGGCGGATGGTTGACTGGCTGGAACAGTCCGAGGGTGGGGCGATCGCCGGGCTGCGGGTGCTGGATCTGAGCCGCATCCTTGCCGGGCCGACCTGCACGCAGTTGTTGGGCGATCTGGGGGCCGACGTCATCAAGATCGAGGCCCCGCAGGGCGACGATACCCGTCGCTGGGGCCCGCCCTTCGTCGCCGCGCCGGATGGCACGCCCACCGATCTGTCGGCCTATTTCCTCTGCGCCAATCGCAACAAGCGCTCGGTCACGGCGGATCTGGCGACGCCGGAGGGCCTGGCACTGGTCCGGCGGCTGCTGCGCGATGCCGATGTGGTGGTCGAGAATTTCAAGGCCGGGGGCCTGAGGAAATTCGGCCTTGATGCCAAGACGGTTCTGGGGCGTCATCCTGGCGTCGTCTATTGCTCGATCTCGGGGTTCGGGCAGACCGGCCCGAATAATCATCTTCTGGGATATGACCTTCTGGCGCAGGGATTCGGCGGCATCATGAGCCTGACCGGCGCACCCGACGGTGCACCGATGAAGGTGGGGGTCGGGGTCGCGGATGTGATGTGCGGGATGTATGCCTGCGCGGGGATTCTGGCCGCGCTGCGCCACCGCGACCGCAGCGGCGAGGGGCAGCATATCGACCTTGCACTCGTCGACAGCCAGATCGCCTGGCTGGTGAACGAGGGGACGAACACGCTCATCTCGGGGCGGGTGCCGGTCCGGCGCGGCAATGCCCATCCCAATATCGCGCCCTATCAGGTCTACGCCGTGGCCGATGGTCATGTGATCGTGGCGGTCGGAAATGATACCCAGTTCGCGCGTTTCTGCGGGGTTCTGGGGCTTGGTGGGCTTTGCGAAGATTCCCGCTTTGCCACCAATCCCGCGCGGGTTGCGCATCTGGCCGCGCTGAACACGGTTCTGGAACCCGCGCTGGCCGTATGCGACGCAGCCACGCTCTTGGCCCGGCTGGATCAGGCGCAGGTTCCCGCCGGGCCGGTGAACCGGCTCGATCAGGTCTTTGCCAGCGATCAGGTCGCGGCCCGTGGCATGACGGTGCAGATGCACGGCGCACAGGGACAGGTGATCCCGCTGCTTGGAAATCCGCTGAAGCTCTCAAAGACCCCGGTCACCTATCGCCGGGCACCGCCGCACTGCGGGGCCGACAACGACCCGGGCTGAGCGTCGTTCCTGCATGTCCGGCAAAGCAAAACGGCCCGCCTGTGGCGGGCCGTTCGGGTTTTACCGCGGGCGTGGGGTCAGGCCGCCTCTTGGCGCGGGATCTGCGCCTGCCGCCGCAATTGGAACGCGAGGACAACACCCCCAAGGGCCAGCCCCGCCAGATCGGTGACAATCCCGCCCTCGATCATCGAGACGGCAGCCACGAACATCGCGATGCGCGCACCGATCGGCAGACGATCGTAGCAATAGCCGCTGATGGCCGAAGCCAGCATCACGATCCCGATCAGGCCGGTGACCGCGACATGGGCGATGTCAAGCCAGCTTCCCTGCATCAGCAACGCGGGCGAGTTGAAGAACATGAACGGCACGAGAAAGGCCGCAAGCCCGATGCGGAAGCTCTCGACACTCGTCTTCATCGGGTTCGATCCGGCCAGCGCCGCCCCGGCATAGGCCGCAAGCGCGACCGGGGGTGTGATCGCCGACATCACCGCAAAGTAGAAGATGAAGAAATGCGCGGTCAGCGGCTCGATTCCCGATTGCACCAACCCGGGGCCGATGACCGAAGCTGCGATCGTATAGGCCGCCGTCGTCGGCATTCCCATCCCCAGGATCATCGCGAGGATCATCGCCAGGAACAGCGCCAGCGCATGGCTGTTGGCCGAGACCGACAGCAGGATCGAGGCGAAGCGGCTGCCCACCCCGGTCAGCGAAATGACACCGACGATGATGCCCGCACAGGCGCAGACCGCGATCAGCTGGATCGACATCCGGGCGGCGAGTTCCAGCGCATGCAGGATCGCGCGCAGCCCCATCCGGTTCGGGGTCAGCCAACTCACCACCGCCGCTGCGGCCATCGCGAGCGTGCCCGCGCGGATCACCGAATACCCCATGAACAGCGCATAAATCAGGATGACGATCGGGATGAACAGATAGACCTGCCGCACCAGAACCGCGAATTTCGGCAGTTCTTCGGTTGGTAACCCCTTCATGCCGCGTTTCATCGCCTCGAAGTCGACCGTCAGATAGATCGACGCGAAATAGAGCACCGAGGGGATGATCGCCGCGATGACGATCTCGGAATAGGGGATGCCGGTGATCTCGGCCATGATGAAGGCCCCGGCGCCCATGATCGGCGGCATGATCTGTCCGCCGGTCGAAGCGGCGGCCTCGACCGCGGCGGCGGTCTGGCGGGGATAGCCCACGCGGCGCATCAGCGGGATGGTCAGCGATCCGGTCGAAACCACGTTCCCGGCCGAGGTGCCGTTGATCATGCCCATCAGGCCGCTGGCAAAGACCGCCACCTTGGCCGGGCCGCCCCGGGCATGGCCCGTCGCGGCAAAGGCGAAGTTGACGAAATAGTCGCCCACCTTAGAGGCCTGCAGGAAGGCGGCGAAGGTCACGAACAGGATGATATAGGTCGAGGACATGGCCGTCGTCGGGCCCAGGATACCGTTGTCCGAATAGATATAGGTCAGGACCCGGCCGAATTGATAGCCGCTGTGGTTCAGAAAGCCCGGCATCCAGGGCCCGACAAAGCAATAGACCAGAAAGACGCTGGCGATGATTACAAGGGCAAGCCCTGCAACGCGCCGGGTCAGTTCAACGATCAGCAGCGCGCCGATCGCGGCGGCATAGATATCGCCCGCAGTGGCCAGCGGTGTGCCCGCGCGCATGCGGATGATCGTCAGATTGTCGATCAGGTAGAGCCCGACCGTCACCGCGGCCAGGGCCAGCGCGACATCGCACCAATGGAAACGATCGCGCCGCCCCCCGGCGATGGGCCAGCAGCCGATCATCGCCAGCACGACCCCGGCCAGCAGAATGGGCCCGTAACCGTTCATCACGAAACCGGGCATGCGCTGCATCGGATCGGCCAGATGCACGACGGTGGCATAAAGCTGCGTCGCAAGCGCCACACCGACGAGTGCAAGACTGCCCAGGAAGATCAGACGCTGCGGAAGCGGCACCGCCTGTCCGTCGTCCTGATCCCCCCAGCGTCTGGGCGCGATCAGCAGGAAGCCCAGAACCAGCCCGCCCGCGATATGCACGATCCGATAGGTCCATTGTTCCAGCGGATAGGCGTTCATCACGATCAGGTGAAAGCCGGTATAGAGAATACACAGCGCGGCGAACAGAAGCGCCCGGTGTGATCCGAAGATGCGCTCGTTTGCGGCGGTCGCCTCGATATCGGTACCCGATGCGAGGATCACGGGCGCGGCCTCGGCGGGCGGGGTGGGGGGCGGTGTCTGTCGCACGCCGTCGCCCGGGCCGTTGGCACCGGACCGTTCCGGATGATCGTTCATCGGATGCTCCAATTGGGAATGGTGAAAGGTGGCGGGCAATGACGCCCGCCGGATGAGGTCATTGTCCAATCATGGAATCAGGGACGTCATAGCCTTTCTCGCGCAGATAGCGCGCGGCGCCGGGATGGAAGGGGATTACCTTGTTCGCGGCCCAGTTTTCGGCGATCATGTCGCTGGTCACCGAATGCACCTGCTTCATGTAATCGTTGTTTTCAAGCACGGTCCTGGTGATTTCGTAGGCCAGATCCTCGGGCATCGCGGCATTGGCCAGCACGAAGTTCCAGATCCCGACCGTGGGCTGATCGTAGTCATGCCCGCTGTAGGTGCCAGCCTTGATCGTGAATTCCGAGAGCGCGGGAAGCGCCACGAGCACCTTGGCCCGCTCGTCTTCGGTCAGGCCGAACATCGTGACATCGGCCTCGACCGTCAGTTGCGAGAAGAACGGGATCGGCACGCCGCCGGCAAACGAGATCGCGTCGATCAGCCCGTCGGTCAGCTGGCCCGCCGCATCGGCGCCGCCGGAAAAGCTCGCCCGGGCCTTGAGGCCGAGCGCGTCGTAGATCTGCGGAAAATAGGTTCCCGACGTGCCCGAGGCGGGGCCGAAGTTGACCCGCTTGCCCTCCATGTCTGCGAGCGAGGCAATGCCTGCGGATTTCAGCGCGATCGTCTGGAACGGGGTGACATACATCGGCAGCAGCGCGCGCAGGTCATGGTGTTCAAGGCCGGGCGCCAGCTGGCTGACCCCGTCCCACGCTTCTTTTGCCGGGCCAAGCGTCGTAAGCGCCAATTGGTGTTCGCCGGTCTGCAGCAGGGTGACGTTCTGCACCGGCCCGCCTGTGATCTCGGCCGAGGCGTTCACCCCCAGCTTGTCGTTAAGCAGGCTGGCCAGTCCGCTGCCCACGATCGCAAAGGTGCCACCCTGGCTGGCGGTGCCGATCTTGATATCGGCAGGCCATCCCTCCCTTGCTTGGGCATGCGCGACACCCCCGCAAAAAACCATGGCCGCGACGGCGCCGAGAACGCGCTTCTTCATTTTCATGTTTTTCTCCCTGACTGGGCCGGTTGCCCAAGATCGACTCCTCTAGGTCCTCCACCTAGGCTTCTGAAGCTCATGGAGCTTGCAGATGTGCGAAAACAGATTAGGTGAAAAGATGGACTATCATTACCTATAAATTATTTCCATTTTTGTAACCTGATCTAACACTATCCGGCGCGGGATCGATGGCGCCAACCACAGCAACCACAACCCACAACCGCGCGCCCGCATGAGGGTTATTTCACCGGCCCGCCCGTGTCGCAGCTGCGCACGCCGATAGCGCCCGCGGCCATAGGCTGTGCCTCGCCCCGCGCGGCTGCGTTCTTCCAAGGCTTGTCAACGTGGATCACTGCCACCCGGTGGCGACGGCCGCGCTGCGATCCGCGTCAAAAAACCTTCAGGCGGGCGGAATAGACCCGTAGGCGGCAATCAGCGTCTGAGGCATGGTAAAGCCGATCATTCCCGCCAGAATGCTGAGGGAATCATAGACACCGATCAGGATAGCCATGCCGTTCCAGACGCCGCCATTGGTGAAAAGCCGCAAGATCATACAAGGGATTGAATTCTGGACTGGATCCGCCAGCTTCAGGCAGTTGTCTGACCACGCGTCACGCATTTTCGCGCATAACTTCCCACAGTCCAGTGACAGCCCCTTTTCGAGGACGAGCCTGTAATGCGTCTCTCAACAATACTATTGTGCGATGTGGTTCTGCAGCAATTCGGTATAAGGGCCGCGGGGCGGCTGAGTGTGGCGCCGCCATCGACTGTCGCTGCGGCGCTTGCGCGATTGGAAAAAGAACTGTCGGTCGCATTGGTCCGGCGCGGTCATTCGGGAATGTCTTTGTCTATACAGGCCGAACAAATCCGGCCGCAGTTGCACAAGCTCGCCCTTTTGTGCCGCAGGGTTTATCATTTAAGCCCCGAGGCCCCTGTGGAAGCCGCGCTGCAAAACCCGGTCACCTTCGAGGCGCTGTTCCGCCTGCAAGAGGTGCTGCGCAGCGGCAGCATCCGCAAGGCCGCGCAGATCCTCAGGATGGGCCAGCCGCAACTGACGCGCACCGTCACCCAGATCGAGGCCCGCCTTGCGCGCCAGTTCCTGCTGCGCACCCCGCAGGGCACAAGGCCCACACCGGCCGGAGTCGCGCTCATGGATACGATCGAGGATATCCGCACAAGCTGGAACCGCCTGCGCGCGGCCTCGGACATACGCTTTGAGCGCAGCCTGCGCGAACGCTCGCTCGGCTCGGTCATCCCGTCGGGCGCGCATAGCGAGATCGCGGACATGATGGCGCGCGTCTCGCTGCAATGGCACCACCGTTACAGCACCTCGTTGCTGGTGGCCTCGGCCACGGCCGAGGAATTGATGGCGGGCCTGGACGAGGGGCGTTTCGATGCGGTCCTGCTGGATGGCGAAACGGTCGAGCGGCGCTATCACTGCACGCCTTTCCTGGCCGGACGGCTGGCGCTGTTCGGCCATGAGCTTCCCGACGAGGCAACCGATCCGGGCCTGCTTGAGGCGCTGTCGCGCCGCCCCATGGCGATGCAAAGCCTGCGCAGCGGGTTGCGGCAACGATCGACCCAGTTCCTTGAGGATGTCTGCGGCCCGGACTGGCGCCGGCGGATCCCGCTGATGGAAATCGACTCGGTTCCCGTCACGCTGAACGCGGTGCTGTATCAGGGGGTGAATTCGATCCTTCCCGCATCGCTGATCCTTCCCAAAGGGGTCGATGTGCAGCGCAGGATCCTGCCCACCGGCTATTTGCAGTCGCTCTCGCTGATTTCGCGCACCGATGCGCAAAGCCTTCGTTTCATTGACAGATTGCTGGAACTGTTCTGACGGGAAAGGGGGCCTTGTGCCCGATCTTTCCCGCCCGGATTCCGGCCCGCCGAATGCGCTGCGCGTAACATCGCATCGGGTGTTCACATTTTGGGATATGCCATCTTCTCTTTCGGCTCGCTAGCCTTCTGTCATCCACTGGCAATGAAAGTGTGCGAACGTGTCCGACTTCGATCTGGTTCTGACAGGACGGGTAATTCTGACCGACCGCGAGGTCGAGGGCGGCTTTGTCGCCGTGCGGGATGGCCGTGTGGCGATGCTTGGCCAGGGGGCGGCCCCTGCGGCGCGGGAACGGCATGATCTGGGCGGCGCGCTGATCCTGCCCGGCGCAGTCGATGCGCAGGTCCATTCCCTGTCGCAACGCGGCGCCGAGGGGTTCGCGGCCTCGACCGCGGCGGCGGCGGCAGGGGGGGTCAGCACCATCGTCGACATGCCCTATGACGAAGGCAATCTGGTCTGTTCGGCCGAGGCGGTCAGGCGCAAGGCGGCCGAGGCCGAGGCCGAGGCCCGCGTGGATGTGGCCCTGTACGGCACGATCGCGCCCGAGGACGGCCCCGCGCGGATTGCCGAGCAGGCCGAGGCCGGGGTTGCGGCCTTCAAATTCTCGACCTTCGGGACCGATCCGAAGCGATTTCCGCGCATCCCGCCGCAGCTTTTGATGGATTGCTTTGCCGCCGTGGCGCGCACCGGCCTTGCGGCGGGCGTGCACAACGAGGACGACGCCTTCGTACGCGAGGCGATGGCCGCGGTCGCGGCCTCGGGCATCACCGACTGGCGCGCGCATGGCCTGTCGCGCCCGCCAATGACCGAGATCCTCGCGCTGTTGCAGATCTATGAAACCGGCGCCGCGACGGGCTGCCCCGCGCATGTGGTGCATTGCTCGCTTTCGCGCGGATACGAGATCGCGCGGCGCTACCGCGACGAGGGGCATCACGCCACCGTCGAATGCTGCATCCACTATCTGGTGCTGGACGAGGAAAACGATGTCGCCCGACTGGGCGGCAAGGCCAAGATCAACCCGCCCATCCGTCCGCGCGCCGAGGTCGAGGCGCTGTGGCGGCAGGTCGCGGCGGGCAATGTCAGCATGGTGTCCACCGATCACGTCAGCTGGACCGAGGAGCGCAAGACCGACCCCGAGATGCTGCGCAACGCCTCGGGCGTGCCGGGCCTTGAGGTGATGGTACCGCTGTTCGTGAAGGGCGCCGAGGCGCGCGGCATTCCGCTGACCTGGGCGGCGCGGCTTCTGGCCGAAAACCCCGCGCGGCATTTCCGCATCGACGACCGCAAGGGCGGGATCGCGGTCGGCCGCGACGCCGATCTTGTCGTGCTTGAACCCGTGTCGCGGGTTTATCAGGGCGCGGCGTCGCGCCATTCGGTGGCCGGGTGGTCGCCCTATGACGGGATCGAGCTGCCCTGGACGGTGGCGGCAAGCTGGCGGCGCGGCGCGCAGGTCTTCGACGGGGCCGAGGTTCTGGCCGCGCCCGGCTCGGGGCGGTTCGTCCGGCCGGGCCTTCCGCTGGCGCTCAGAAAGCCGGTGCACTGATGCGCAACCTTCGTGTCAGCCCCGCGCGGATCGAGGCCGATCTTCAGGCCATGGCCGCGATCACCGATCCCGGCCGGCCCTGGACCCGGCGCGCCTTTTCGCCGCGTTTCGATGCGGGCCGGGACTGGCTGCGCGCCCGTTTCGGCGCGGCCGGGCTTGCGGTTTCGGTCGATGCGGGGGGCAATCTGCTGGGCCGGCTGGCCGGAAGCGCGGGCTGCGGCGCGATCATGCTGGGGTCGCATTCCGACACGGTGCCCGATGGCGGCCGGTTCGACGGGATCGCCGGGGTGATCGTCGCACTTGAGGTGGCGCGCGCGTTGCAAGAGCGGGGCATCCGGTTGCGCCACGATCTGGTGGTGACTGATTTCCTGGCCGAGGAGGTCTCGGTCTTTGGCGTGTCCTGCATCGGCTCACGCGCGATGGCGGGCGTGCTGCCGCAGGACTGGCTTTCGCTGAACCATGAGGGCCGCGACCTGGCCCGCGCCCTTGGCGATGTCGGCGGGGATGCCGCGCGCATCGCCCCGCGCGACGATGTAAGGGCCTTTCTGGAGCTGCATATCGAGCAGGGGCCGGTGCTGGAGAACAGCCCCGAGGATATCGGCATCGTCACGGCCATCGCCGGGATCACGCGCATCGAGATCGTCATCGACGGGCGGCCCGATCATGCGGGCACCACGCCGATGACCGGCCGGGCGGATGCGCTGGTCGCGGCCGCCGCGCTGGTCGGCGCGATCGAGGCCGAGGCCCGCCGCCGCGCCGAAGCGACCAGCCATTTCACCGCGACGGTGGGCGAGTTCGCCATCGAACCCGGCGCGGCCAATGTCGTCCCCTCGCGGGCGCGCATGCTGATCGACGCCCGTGCGGCAGAACGCGAACAGATGCAGGGGTTCCTGGGCTGGCTTTCGGCCCGTGCGGGTGCGCTGCCCGAAGGCGTGTCGGCGCAGGTGAAGGTGTTGTCCGACAATCCCCCGGTGGCGATGGATGCGGGGCTGGTCGATCTGCTGGGCGCGGCGGCCGGGCGCTGCGGCGCAAGCGGCCGGCGCATGGTGTCCGGGGCGGGGCACGATGCGGCCTTCATGGCCCGCATCGCCCCCGCCGCGATGGTCTTTGTCCCGTGCCGGGGCGGGCGCTCTCATTGCCCCGAGGAATGGGCCGAAACGAACGATATCGCCCTTGGGGCGGAGGTGCTGGCCGAGGCGGTCATCGCGCTCGATCAGGCATAAGCAGGAGAACAGGATGCGCCGGATACTTACCGAAAAGGATGTGGAACCCGCGGTTCGTGGCGGCTCGGTCTATGCCGCGGGCGGCGGCGGATGGGCCGATCATGGCCGCAGGCTGGGCTATGCCGCGGTGGGGGCGGGCACGCCCGAGCTGGTCTCGGTCGACGAGCTGCGCGAAGAGGACTGGATCGCTACGGCCGCAGCCATCGGCGCGCCGGCCTCGACCACCCCCTGGGAGATGCAGGGCGTCGATTACGTCAAGGCGGTGCGGCTTCTCAACGAGGCATTGGGAACCCCGGTCGCGGGGCTGATGGTGGGCCAGAACGGCAAATCCTCGACGCTGAACGGCTGGTTGCCGGCCGCGATCCTGGGCTGCAAGGTGGTCGATGCGGTGGGCGACATCCGCGCCCATCCGACGGGCGACATGGGCTCGATCGGGATGGCGGGGTCGGACGCGCAGATGATCCAGACGGCGGTGGGCGGCAACCGCGCCGAGAACCGCTATATCGAACTGGTGGTGCGGGGCGCGACGGCCAAGGTCTCGCCGGTGCTGCGCACGGCGTCGGACATGTCGGGCGGGTTCATCGCCTCGGCGCGCAACCCGCTGCGCGCGTCCTATGTGGCGCAGAACGCGGCCCTTGGCGGGATCTCGATGGCGCTTGATCTGGGGCAGGCGATCCTTGCGGCCGAGCCGAAGGGGCCGGGCGCGATGATCGACGCGATCGTGGAAAAGACCCGCGGCGCGATCCTGATCGAGGCCGAGATCACCCGCAAGGACGTGCGCTATACCAACGAGGCCTTCGATATCGGGCAGGTCGTCGTGGGCCACGGCGACAAGGCGCTGACGCTGCATGTCATGAACGAATACATGGCGATCGACGATGCCGGCGGCAACCGCATCGCCAGCTTCCCCGATGTCATCACCACCCTGTCGGCCGAGGCCGAGCCGCTGTCCGTGGGTCAGCTTCGGGTGGGCATGCGCGTTCATATCCTGCATGTGCCCAAGACACTGATCCCGCTGGGGGCGGGCGTTCTGGACCCGGCCGTCTATCCGCCGGTGGAAAAGGCCATGGGCATTGATCTTGCAACCTATGCGCTGGAGGGCCAAAATGGCTAAGCCGAACCCGCGTCACCCCGATTTCCCGATCCCCGGCGGCCCCGAAATGCGCGCGGCCGACTGGCGCAGCGAAGGGCTTCTGCGGCTTCTGGAGAACGTCCTTGCCGTGGGCGAGGCGCCCGAGAAGCTGATCGTCTATGCCGCCCTTGGCAAGGCGGCGCGCAGCTGGCCCGCGCATGCGGCCATCGTGCAGACGCTGAGCGATCTGCAAGAGGACGAAACCCTGATCATCCAGTCCGGCAAGCCCGTGGCGCGGCTGAAGACCGGAACCGCCGCGCCCAAGGTCATCATGGCCAATTGCAACATCGTGGGCCAGTGGGCCAAGGCCGACACCTTCTACGAGCTGGAGCGCAAGGGCCTGATCTGCTGGGGCGGGCTGACCGCCGGCGCCTGGCAGTATATCGGCAGCCAGGGCGTGATCCAGGGCACCTACGAGATCTTCATGCGCATCGCCGAGCGCCGCTTCGAGGGCAGCCTGAAGGGCCGTTTCATCCTGACCGCCGGGCTTGGCGGGATGGGCGGCGCGCAGCCGCTGGCCGGGCGGCTGGCGGGGGCGGCGATCCTGTGCGTCGATGTCGATGCCGAACGCGCGCGGATGCGCCAGCAGATCGGCTTTCTCGACGAGATCGCGCCCGACCTCGATGCCGCACTTGCCCGGATCGCCGCCGCGCAGGCCGAGGGGCGGGCGCTGTCGGTGGGCCTTGTGGGCAACGCCGCCGAGATCTACCCCGAGATTGCCGCGCGCGGCATCACGCCCGACATCGTCACCGATCAGACCTCGGCCCACGATCTCGTCTTCGGCTATGTGCCCGCGGGCTATGATCTGGAGCGGGTGCGCCGGTTGCGCGAACAGAACCCGGACGAGCTGATCGCGGCGGGGCGCGAAAGCATCGCGCGCCATGTGACGGCCATGCTCGAATTCCAGAAGCGCGGCGCCGAGGTCTTCGACAACGGCAACCTGATCCGCACGCAGGCCCAGCAGGGCGGGGTTGCAGATGCCTTCGACATCCCGATCTTCACCGAGGCCTATCTGCGCCCGCTTTTCGCCCGCGCCATCGGCCCGTTCCGCTGGATGGCGCTGTCGGGCGAGCCGTCGGACATTGCCCGGATCGACGATCTGGTGCTTGAAATGTTCCCGCAGAACGCCATCGTTACGAACTGGATCCGTCTTGCGCGCGACCATGTGCCCTTCGAGGGGCTGCCCGCACGCATCGCATGGCTGGGCCATGGCGAACGCACGGCCCTTGCGCGCGCGGTGAACGCGCTGGTGGCCGATGGCACGCTGGCCGGTCCGGTCGCGTTCTCGCGCGATCACCTTGATGCGGGGGGCATGGCCCACCCGAACATCATGACCGAGAACATGCGCGACGGATCGGACGCGGTGGCAGACTGGCCGCTGCTTGATGCGATGACGCTTTGCGCGTCGGGGGCGGATCTGGTCGCGGTGCATTCGGGCGGGGGCGGCTATGCCGGCTACATGACCTCGGCCGGGGTGACGGTCATCGCGGACGGAACCGATGCCGCCGACCTGCGGCTGGACCGCGCGCTGAGCAACGACACCGCGCTGGGGGTCGTGCGCTATGCCGATGCAGGATATCCCGAGGCGCTCGACGAGGCCCGGAAAAATAAGATCGGTCACATTCCGACCTGACAGAACGGGTGGCAGGCGACATAAGCCGCCTGCTGCCGCCAACATTCGACAACGGGGAACCAAGATGTCCAAACTTGCGAAATTCGTGACGGCCGCCATGCTGATGGCCACGCCGGTCCTTGCCGAAGATACGGTGACGCTGAAATATTCGTCCTTCCTGCCCGCGGCGACGGTGAACAATGCGCTCTCGGCGCCCGCGCTGGTGGCAAAGGCCGATGAGCTTTCGGGCGGCACGCTGAAGATCGAGCTTTATCCCGGCGGCTCGCTGGTGTCGGGCGGCGAGGTGCAGCTGAAACTGGTGCAGGACGGCGTGGCCGATATTGCCGAGATCCCGATCCCCTACACGCCCGGCCGCATCAGCGGGCTGGACGTGTTCGAACTGCCCAACCTTGCCAAAAGCAACTCGGACGGTGCGCTTGCCAGCATCAAGCTGATCGAGGACGGCCTGATCGGGGGGATGGATGATCTGGTGGCGCTTGGCATGCTGCAATCGGGGCCCTACTACATCCACACCAAGGACCCGATCGAGGGTCTGGCCGACCTGCGCGGGCTGAAGCTGCGCGTCTCGGGCAAGACCCAGGCGCAGATCGTCAGCCGCCTTGGCGCGGTTCCCGTTTCGAACATCGCCGCCAACGCGATGGCCGAGAATGTCAGCCGCGGGCTGATCGACGGGGCGCTTGTCGATACGGGCAACCTTTACAACTTCGGTGTGGGCGATTTGCTGAAATACCATGTGACCAACCTGCCGCTGGGGTCTTTCGCGGTGCTGTTCGGGATGTCGAAGGCGCGTTATGACAGCCTTCCCGAACAGGCGAAATCCGCGATCGACCAGATCAAGGGCGAGTGGTACACGACCGAGCTTGGCCGCAACATGGACCAGCAGACCGCCGATGTGACCGCGCGCCTTGAGGCAGCGGGCGATCACCACTTCGTCGAGCTGAGCGCCGAAGACCTTGCCCATGCCGACGAGGTTCTGGCCGAGGTTGCCGAGGACTGGGAAGCCCGCTCCGACGCAAACCCGGCGATCCTTGCGGCCGCGCGCGCCGCGCTTGGCATGTGACCGGAGGGCGGGGCGGTGCTGAAACTGGCCAACATGATCGCAGTGATCGGCCTTACCGCCCTGCTTGCGGTGACCGGGCTGGTGCTTTTGGAAGTGTTGTTGCGCACGGGTCCGGTTCTGGCGCTGCGCGATGCGCTGCCGGGGCTGGACACGGTGCTGCGACGCTGGGGGATGGACGGGCTGTCCGATCTATATGCCCCCCTTGGCATCGTCGCGGTTGCCGCCTGCCTGCCGGCGATGCTGGCCACGCGCAGCGCGATCACCGTGCGCTTCATAGCCCAGGCCCTGCCCTGGCGGCTGCGCGAAACGCTTGAGACGGCGGGGGCGCTGCTGCTTTTGACGATGTTCGCGCTCATGTCCTGGTGGCTGGGGCTTTATACCGCCGATCTGTGGCGCTCGGGTGAAACCACCTGGCTGCTGGAGATCCCCCGCTGGCCCGCCTTCGCCATCGCCTGCGCCTGCCTGTGGATCGGCGTGGTCATTCAGGTGCTGGTCTGTGTGCAACAGATCGCGCGGATGCTTGCCGGAACCGAGCCCGAACCCCTGCCGCACAGCGCCGGCGAAATGGAGTAACCCATGTCTTCAATTCTTGTCGGTGCACTGGGGCTTGTGGTCCTGCTTGCGGTGATCCTGCTCAACGTGCCGATCGCGGCGGCGATGGCGCTGGTGGGGGCGGTGGGAACGCTGGTTCTCGATGCCCATGCCTCGGTCTTTTCGCTGTTCGGGACGGCGACGGTGCAGGCGCTGTCCTCGCAGGATCTGATCGTCATTCCGCTGTTCATCCTGATGGGGGGCTTTGCCATCGTGGCGGGCCTGTCGAACGAGATCTACCGCCTGGCCCACGCCTGGTTCGGGCATCTGCGCGGCGGGCTGGCGATGACGACGGTCGGCACCAGCGCGGTGTTCGGCGCGATCTGCGGCTCGTCCGTGGCCACCACCGCGACCATGGTGCAGGTGGCGCTGCCCGAGATGCGGCGCCGCGGCTATTCCGATGCGCTGATCGCGGGGTCGATCGCGGGGGGCGGCACGCTCGGCTCGCTTATCCCGCCCTCGGTGATCATGGTGGTCTATGCCATCCTGACGCAGCAAAGCGTGCTGGACCTGTTCCGCGCGGCCATCGTGCCGGGCATCGCGGCGGTGCTTCTGTATTTCGTGGCAATCCGCATGTTCATGCTGTGGAACCCCGGCGACGGGCAGGTCCTGCCCCGCGCCACCTGGCGCGAGCGGGCCTCGGCCACGGGGCAGGCGCGGCTGACGCTGATGGTGGCGGGCGTGATGCTGGGCGGCATCTATTCGGGCGTCTTCACGGTGAACGAGGGGGCCGCGGTGGGCGTCCTGCTGGTCTTTGTCGCCTGCCTCTTGCGCCGCCGCCTGACGCGCGAGAATTTCGTGCAGACGCTGATCCGCGCGGCCTCGAATATCGGGATGATCTACCTCATCCTGATCGGCGCCGAGATCTACAAAAGCTTCCTGACGCTGTCGGGGCTGCCTGCGGCCACGGTGGCCTGGGTGGGCGGGCTTGATCTGCCGCCGATGCTGATCGTGGCGGTGGTGATCGTGCTTTACATCGCGCTTGGCTGCGTTTTCGACGCCATGGCGGCGATGATCCTGACCATGCCCTTCGTCTTTCCGCTGGTCGTGGGGCAGCTTGGCTGCGATCCGGTCTGGTGGGGCATCATGAACGTGATGATCATCGAAATCGGCATGATCACGCCCCCCGTCGGCATCAACATCTTCGTGCTGCACGGCATGCGGCCGGACCTGAAACTGGCGCAGATCTATCGCGGCATCGTGCCCTTCATCGTGGTCGATGTGGTGCGGATCGCGATCTTTTTGCTGTTTCCCAGCCTGATGCTGGTCTTCGTCTGAAGGAACCTGACATGAACACTGTGACCCGCCGCCCTCTGGACGGCGTGAGGATACTTGACCTCACGCGGGTGCTTTCGGGGCCGTTCTGCACCGCGCTTCTGGCCGATATCGGCGCCGAGGTGATCAAGATCGAAAGCCCCGCGGGCGACGATCAGCGCCATATGGGGGCGATGCGCAACGGCCGCTCGATCAATTTCGAGCTGATCAACCGCAACAAGAAAAGCCTCTGCGCCGATCTGAAATCCGCGGCGGGGCAGGCGGCCATTGCCGATCTGGTGCCGCATTGCGATGTGGTGGTGGAGAATTTCCGCCCCGGCGTCGCCGCCCGCCTCGGGCTTGGCCCCGAGGCGCTTTGCGCGCTGCGCCCCGACCTGATCCATTGCTCGATCTCGGGCTTCGGCCAGGCGGGCCCGCTGGCGGCGCGACCCAGCTATGACGTGGTGGCCCAGGCCATGAGCGGCTTCATGAGCGTGACCGGAGAGCCCGACGGCCCGCCCGTCTTCGCCGGCGATTCCATCGGCGATACCGTGCCGGGGCTTTACGCGGCCTGGGCGATCTGCGCGGCGCTGTTCCGCCGCGAAAGAACCGGGCAGGGCGAGCGGATCGACATCTCGATGTTCGACAGCCTGTTCTCGCTTCTGCCCACGGCGCTGTCGCAATACCAGTTGACCGGAAAGGCCCCGCCCCGCACGGGGGCGAACCATCCGCTTTCCGCGCCCTTCGGCGCCTATCGGGCGGGGGATGGCTATTTCGTTCTGGCGGTGGCCAATGGCGCGCTGTTCCGCAAGCTGTCGGCCGCGATCGGTGCGCCGGACCTGCCCGATGATCCGCGTTTCGCCTCGGATCAGGCGCGGCGCGCGAACGAACCCGCGCTGCGTGCCGTGATCGAGGCCTGGGCCGCGCCGCTAGGCGCCGCCGAGGCGATCGCGCGGCTGGAGGCCGAGGGCATCCCCGCCGCGCCGATCTGGGATCTGGCGCAGGCCGCCCGCAGCCCGCAGATCGCCGCGCGCCAGTTGCTGTGCCGCCGGGAAACCGCCGCGCTTGGCGCGATCGACCTGCCCGAACAGCCCGCGCTTTTCGCAAGCTATGCGCGCGGCGCGCAGGCCCCGGCCCCCGATCTGGGCGCCGACACCGCCGAGATCCTTGCCACCGTGGCGGGCTGGGACCAGGCCCGGATCGCCGCTTTCGTGGATCTCGTCTCGGCATTGAAGGAGACCGACTGATGGATCTTGCATTCTCCGCCGGGGATCAGGCCTTCTTCGCGCAGGTGCGCGACACGCTGGCCCGCGAAGTGCCCCCCGACATCGCGGCAAAGGTGCGCCGCAACGAGGTGCTGGAGCGCGCCGATTATGTCCGCTGGCAGGACGTTCTTGTGCGTCATGGCTGGTTCGCGGCAGGCTGGCCGGCCGAATATGGCGGGCCGGGCTTTTCGCCCACGCGGCGCTACCTGTATGAGCAGGCCTATGGCGCGACCTATGCCCCGCCGCCGGTGCAGTTCGGCATCACGATGGTGGGGCCGATCATCTTCACCTATGGCACGCCCGCGCAGAAAGAGCGTTTCCTGCCCGACATCCGGCAGAACCGCGCCTGGTGGTGCCAGGGCTATTCCGAGCCGCAGGCCGGGTCCGACCTTGCCGCGCTGCGCAGCTTTGCCGAACGCGATGGCGACAGCTATGTGGTCAACGGGCAGAAGATCTGGACGACATGGGCGCAATGGGCGGACTGGATGTTCTGCCTGGTCAAGACCGACCGCAGCGTCAAGCCGCAGGCCGGGATCAGCTTCCTGCTGATCGACATGAAATCGCCCGGCATCACCGTGCGGCCGATCCGCACCATCGACGGCGATGCCGAGGTCAACGAGGTCTTCCTTGATAACGTCCGGGTGCCCGCCGAAAACCTGATCGGAGAGGAGGGCGGCGGCTGGACCTATGCCAAGGTCCTGCTGGAGCATGAGCGGTTCATCATGTCCGGTGCCGCCCGGTCGCGCCGCGACCTTGAGGCGCTTCGGGTGCTGGATGCGGCGGGCGCGTTCGCGGACCGCATCGCGCGGCTAGATACCGATCTGCTGGCGCTGGAATATCTGGAGCTGCGGCTGCTTTCGACGATGAATGCCGGGCAGAATCCGGGACCGCGCGCCTCGGCGCTCAAGATCCGCGGAACCGAGATCGCGCAGGCGATCTCGCGGTTGCGGCTGGACATGGCACGGGCCACGCGCGGCCCGCTGCCCGATGTTTTGCACAATGCCGAAGAGATGTGGCTGAACCTGCGCAAGCTGACGATCTGGGGCGGTTCGAACGAAATTCAGCGCAATGTCATGGCCAAGGCCGTGCTGGGGCTGGGGGGCTGAGGGGCATGGATTTTGAACTGAACGAAACCGAACGGCTTTTGCACGACAGCCTGCTGCGCTTTGTCCAGGCCGAGGCGCCGCGCGATGCGGCGCAGGACTGGGGGCATGCGGTTGCGATGGGGTGGCACGCGGCGGCCACGCCCGAGGCGCAGGGCGGCTTCGGCATGGGACTTGTCGGCCCGATGCTGATCGCCGAAAGCCTTGGGGCGGCGCTGTCGGCGCTGTCGTGGCGCGATGCGGCGGTGGTGCCGGCCCTGGCGCTTGCGGCCCTCGCCGACGAGGGCGAGGCCGATTGCGCGGACTGGCTGGAGCACTTCCTGGCCGGTGATCTGGCGGTGCATAGCGCGTATCTGGACGCGCCGCCCGCCGCCGGGGCGCTGGTTCTGGAGGGGGTGCCCGAGGGGCCGGAAATCGGGCTGGTCCTGCTGCGCTATCGCAAGGGCGGGCAGGGCCATGTCGCGCTTGCCGGGGCGGCGGCGCTTCGGCGCGACGGCCCGTCACGCGGCAATCTTCGGGTCGATCCGACCGGGCTGCGCAGCCTTGCCCTTCCCGCCGCACTTGAGGGGCGGCTGGATACGGCGGCCCGCATCGCCGCGGCGGCCGATCATCTGGGCGCGATGCAGGCGCTGATGGACATGACGCTGGACTATGTGCGCACACGCCAGCAATTCGGCCGCCCGCTTGGCGCGTTCCAGGCCTTGCAGCACCGTCTGGTGGACATGTTCGTGGCACTGGAAGAGGCCCGCGCGCTGACCATGGCCGCGGCGATGGCGGCCACGGCAGCGCGCGCCGATGCCGCGCGGCTGGCGACGGCGGCATGGGACTGCGCGCGCCGCGCGGGTGCGAAGATCGCCGAAGAGGCGATTCAGATGCATGGCGGGATCGGCATGACCGAGGAATGCCGGGTCGGCGCCTATGTCAAACGCATCCTGCGCAACGAGGCCGGGCCTGTCAGCAGATACCATCAAGGGAATGTGGCCTGAGAACCCTCAGGCATCAACCGGATCTGCAGGCTCGACCCAGAAGAGGGGCTGAGGGTGCGCAAACGGAAGGCGTGGCGCCGGTAACCGATCGTCTCTGGCACGTCATGCAGGCCTCAGTCCGCAATGGTGATCCTGTGCCCCGCCTTGGGTGTTCAGCCCCTTCTCGGTCGCGGTCAGCGGGCCAGCAGCTCTGCCAAGTGGCCCAGCGGGTGGCGTAGGGTTTTTCCCGCCAGGCGTTCGGTCTGGCAGCGACAGGAAAACCCGGTCGCCACGCCCACCCCTTCGTCGGCAACTTCGGGCCGCCAGGACAGGTCGAACAACCTGACCGAGATTTCCTGATGGCGCTTCTGATGCCCGAACAGCCCGGCCATGCCGCAGCACCCCGTCGCAGGGGTTGCAAGTTCGGCGCCGATAGCGCCGAAAACCTCGGTCCATTGCCGTGCGCTCTGTGGCAACGCGGTGTTCTCGGTGCAATGGCCGAACAGCTTTGCCGTGGCGGGGCGCAGGGCGCGGGGCATCGCGCGGCCTGACCGGATCTCGGCGCTCAGGAACTCTTGCGGCATCAGCACCGGCGGCAGGTCAATTCCGGCCTTGCGATATTCTTGCCGCAGCATCATGCCAAGCGCAGGCTCGATGGCGATCAGGGGGGCGCCGGTTGCGGCCGCCGCATGCAGCACCGCGGCCAGCCGTCCGGCCATCCGGCGAAATCCCACCAGATCGCCGCCCGTATGCGCGGCCTTGCCGGCAGGGTGCATGTCAAGCAGGCGCGGCCTATACCCAAGGGCGCGAAACCCTGCGATGACATCGCGTTGCAACCCGGGGTCGAACAGTGTGGTGAACCAGTCCTGCACCAGAATGACGGTGCCATCGGGCAGGGGCCGGCGCAGATCTGCCACACACAGCCGGGTATCGCGTGGCGGTGCCTTGGCCAGCCGTGCCGGCATGTCCACAGTGCCTGTCATCCATTCACCCACCCGGGCTGCCAGCGCCCAGAACGGTGCCAATGCCGGCACCATCCGCGCTATCAGGCGGCTGTGCCGTTCGGTGGCAAGCACCAGCCGATCGGACAGCGGCCTTGCGTGCCGCTTGAAATAGTCGGCATGAAATGCGCTGCGCATGGCCGGAATATCGACCTGTACCGGGCAATCCGAGGCGCAAGCCTTGCAGCCAAGGCAGCTATCCAGAACCCGCATCAGATCGGCTTCGCATGCGGCCAGATCCGGCGCATCGCCACGCCTTGCCGCGTGCCAGTCGCGCAGGGCATCGGCCCGGCCCTTGGGGCTGTGGCGCAGGTCGGCGGTTGCCTTGAAACTGGGGCACATCGGGGTTGTTTTGCGATAGCTCAGGCATTGCGCGTTGCCATTGCAGCGGAAAGCCCTGACCAGCGGGTCGTCATCGGGCGCGTTGAAGGCCCGGAACGGCGTTGTCAGGATTCCCATGACGGGTCGGCCCGAACTGACCAGCTTGCCGGGGTTGCAGCGGCCGCGCGGGTCAAAAGCGGCCTTGACCTCCTGCAAGGCGCGATAGGCTTCGGGGCCGATCCAGTCTTGCAGATAAGCGCCGCGCACGCCCTTGCCGTGTTCGCCCCACAGAATGCCACCGTGTTTGCGGGTCAGCGCAAAGATGCTGTCCGAAATGTCCGACAGCCGCTGGCGGTCGCCATCGCTGTCCAGGTTCAGTGCAGGCCGGATGTGCAGACACCCCACGTCTACATGGCCGTAGATGCCAAAGCCCAGCCCATGCCGCGACAGAACTTCCAGGAATTCATCGACGAAGGCCAGCAGGTTTTCGGGCGGAACCACTGTATCCTCGACAAAGGCGACCGGCCTGGCGGTGCCGTCGATCTTGGCCAGCAGCCCGACGCCGGCAGACCGTATGGCCCATAGTTCGCGGATTTCGGCCAGATCGGCGGCGATATGCAGGGCCCCCGCGCCGGGTAACTCCGACAGGATCTGGCGGCAATGCCGCACACGCGCATCCACTGCGGCGGGAGTGCTGCCGTTGATCTCGATAAAGACCAGCGCGACCCGCTGGCCGTCCGACACGCGCAGCGGCGCCGGCAGGCGATTCAGAATGCCCGCCGCATCCGCGATGGCATGCACGGTTTCATCCATGACCTCGATCGCCGTCGGATCGGCCGCGACCAACGGCACAGCCGCCGCCAGCGCCGCGCGAAAACTGTCAAAGCAGGCCACAATCAACCGCTTTTCCGCTTCTATCCGGCGCAGCTTTACGCGGATACGACTGACAAGGCCCAGCGTGCCTTCGGCCCCCGGGAACAGGCGCCACCAGTCAAAGCGCCCGTCATCGCCGCAGGCGCGTTCCAGATCATAGCCGGTGAAGCGCCGGTTCAGCTGCGGAGTGTTGTCGATGAACGCCTGTCGGCCACTTCTGGCAGCGGCCTCGGCCTTGTGCAGCATCGGCAATGCCCAGTCGGGCGTCGGCGCCAGGCTTGACAGCAGCCCCTCGGGCCGCGCGATCTCCAGCCCCAGTATATTGTCCGAAGTCTTGCCGTATATGCGCGAGCCCTTGCCCGATGCGTCCGTCGACACCATGCCGCCAATGGTGCAGCGCGTCGAGGACGACGCCTCGGGCGCAAAGAACCAGCCGGTATCACGAATACGGTCGTTCAGGTCGTCCAGCACCATGCCCGGCTGAACATCCGCCCAGCCCTCTTCGGCATTCAGTGCGATCAGGCCGTTCATGTGCCGTCGCAGATCGACGATGATACCCCTATTCAGGCTTTGGCCGTTGGTCCCCGTGCCTCCCCCACGCGCTGTCAGTGGAATTTCCGCAAAGTCCTGCCGCTCCAGCACCGATAACAAGGTAACCAGATCATCGCTGTCGCGCGGCGCCACGATCAGGTCGGGCATCAGCCGGTACACCGAATTGTCGGTCGCCATAGCTGCGCGCAGCGCGCTGTCGGTCTCAACCTCGCCGCCGAATCCGGCTTGGTGCAAAGCCCCCGCAAGGCGCGTGACCAGATCGGGGGCAAGGGCGGCGACCGGGGTGTCCAGCATCGAAATCTCCTGTGGTTCGATCCCGGTATTGAACCACATTCAGAAAGTTCATAATAATACAAAGAAATGAAGGTAAATTCTGAAAATCTGAATATAAACCTGCGCCACGTCCGGGCGCTGCACAGCATCGTGCAGCACGGCAGCTTCAGTGCGGCGGCCTCGGCGCTGGGAATCGTGCCGTCGGCCCTGTCCGAAGTGATTCGCCAGCTGGAGGCGCAGATCGGCGCGCCGCTGTTCGATCGCGCCACGCGGCCGCCTGCGATCACCCCCCTGGGGCGTGAATTCCTGGCCGACACCGAACCGTTCCTTGATGGCATGGACCGCGCGATCACCCGTTTGCGTCAAAGTGCCGGCATGGAACGCGGTTCGCTGGCGGTGGGTGCGGCGCCCTCGGCGATTTCCGGGCTGGTTGCGCCGGTCCTTGCGCAGTTCCTGTCGGCCCATCCGGGGATCGCCTGCGTTTTGCACGATGACCTTGCCGAGAATCTGGCGGCCATGGTGGCCGACGGGCGGCTGGATCTGGCGGTTGCCGGCCGTGCCGAACAGACCAATGAACTGACACAGCGCACGATCACGCACGATCCGTTTGGTCTGGCCTGCCGCGCCGATCACCCGCTGCTGCGTCAACAGCGGCTGCACCTGTACGACATTCCCGCCGAAACCCTGATCGGACTGGATGCGAACACCGGCACCACCCGGTTGCTGCACAACAGCGGCCTGCTACCACCAGAGATGCTGGCCCCCAGGCTGCGCGCCTATTCCACGGTTGCCCAGCTGAGCATGATCCGCGCCGGCATGGGTGTGGCGCTTTTGCCGCGCGATGCGGTCTTGCTGTTCCGCGACCCCACGATCTGCTTTCGCCCGATCGATGACCTGCCGCTATGGCGCACGTTGTTCCTTGTGCAATCGGCGCGCCGACCGCTTTCCGTTGCGGCGCAGGCTTTCCGCGACGCGCTGGAACGGCATCTGCCAGATGGCAGAGACGATCAGCGGACCATGCGATAAAGCTTCTCGCCGCCGCGGATGATGTCTTCCTCCATCGCCTTGCGCGCGCCATCGGCGTTTTTCTGGCGCAGGGCTTCAATCAGCATGACATGGGGGTGCACGCCGTCAAAGGGCGACCCGCCATCGTACAGATGTGACAGGATCGGGCCGCAACGCATCCACATCATCTCTACCACTTCGGTGATGATCGTCAGGCCCGCCGCCCGGCACAGGGTCAGATGAAAATCGGTGTTCATCTTTACCGCCAGCTCGAAATCGCCGTTCTCTTGCGCGGCGGTCAGGCTTTCGTGAATACTCTCCAGTTCAGCGATGGCGTCCGGTTCGGCCACAAGCGCGGCGGTTGCTGCGGCGTGCCCTTCCAGTAACACGCGAACTTCGTGGATTTCGGCCAGGCCTTTGCGTGACAGGAAGGGCACAATCACCGTGCCCCGCGAATCCAGTGCCAGTACATCCTTTGAAACCAGCATCAACAGGGCTTCGCGCATCGGCGTCATGCTGATGCCAAACTGTTCCGAAAGCGGTCGCAGCCGCAACTTTTCGCCTGGCTTCAGCAGCCCGCGCATCAGCGCATCGCGGACAGCCAAATATGCCATGTCGCTCAGGTTTTCGCGCTGAAGCGGCTGCCGCCAATCCTGGCCGCCATGGCGTTCGCCATTATTTCCATCATCGGCACTTGACATTGGATCGTCCTTGTTGTGTTTTATGTGTTATAACAAATAACTCAAACCAGCGCGGTGCGCAACGCTGTTCCGGTCTTTTGCGCACATGTTCCTGATCTGATCGCACCCGATCACCCCCCAATCTCGATGCTATCTGAATCACAGAAAGTGGCCGCATGAGCAAACCTGATTACATCATCGTCGGAGGCGGAACTGCCGGTTGCATCCTGGCGGCGCGGCTGACCGAAAATCCGGCCTGCCGGGTACTTGTGATCGAGGCGGGTCCCGGGCGCGAAAGCCCCTGGGTGCGCATTCCTGCCGGGTTTACCAAATTGCTGGTCAATACGCGCCACAACTGGCGCCTGGCAACCGAACCAGAGGAAGGCACCCTGGGCCGTGTCATCTCCATTCCAAAGGGCAAGGGGCTGGGCGGTTCGACGCTTATCAATGGGATGATAATGGTGCGCGGCCAGCCGCAAGATTATGACAACTGGCGCAACCTGGGGGCCTCGGGCTGGGGCTGGCAGGATGTTCTGCCATATTTCCGGCGGGTCGAAACCTTTGCCGACGATGATCCCGACGGGCTGCGCGGGCAGGCCGGGCCGCTGCCGGTGATGCCGGTGGCCGACCGACCCGAAATCGCACAAGCCTTCATCCGGGCGGGTCAGGATGCCGGCTATCCGCTGAATCCCGATTACAACGGCGCCGACCAGAACGGGTTCGGCTGGTATCAGGTCAACCAGAAGGCGGGTCGCCGGGTCAGCGCCGCAGATGCCTATCTAAAGCCAGCGTTGTCACGGCCCAATCTCAAGGTCATCACCGGCGCGCTGGTCGACCAGATTCTGTTGCGTGACGGTCGTGCCGTCGGCGTTGCCTTGCGCCGGGGTGGCCAGGCGGAACAACATTTCTGCGCCGCAGAGGTTATCCTGGCGGCTGGTGCGCTTCACAGCCCGCAGATCCTTGAACTGTCGGGCATCGGCGATCCGGCGATCCTGACCGCGCGGGGGGTCGAGGTGCGCCATGCGCTGCCGGGTGTTGGTGCAAATTACATCGACCATTATTGCACCCGCATGAACTGGCGTGTCAGTCAGCCGGTGACGCTGAACGAACAGACGCGCGGGTTACGACTGGCGGCTGCGGTGGCACAATACGCGATCGCCCGGCGCGGAATCCTGACCTATGCGACGGGCCTGGCGCATGGCTTCTTTGCCGCGCATCCCCGGGCGGTACATCCCGATACGCAGCTGTTCTTCATGCATGCCAGTTATGCCGATGCTTCCGAACGCAAGCTGGACCGGGAACCGGGCATGACCGTTGGTGTCAGCCAGATGCGACCCACGTCGCGCGGAACGGTGCATATCCGGTCGGGCGATATTGGCGACATGCCTGCGATCAGGCCCAATTTCCTGGACACGGAATACGATCGCACCTGCATGGTGGCGGGCATGAAGATCACCCGTACCGTCATGGAACAACCAGCCATGAACGCCTTTCGTGCACAGGAACTGAGCCCCGGCGCCGCGATTCAAAGTGACGCCGAGTGGCTGGAGTTCGCGCGGCGCGATGGCCAGACAATCTATCATGCCTGCGGCACCTGCCGCATGGGCAGCGATGATCAGGCGGTCGTCGACCCGCGCCTGCGTGTGCAGGGGATCGACGGGCTGCGCGTGGTGGATGCCTCAGTCATGCCGGACATCATTTCGGGTAATATCCAGAACGCGGTCTTCATGATCGCCGAAAAGGCGGCCGACCTGATCCAGGAGGATCGCAGGGCGGCGAACTGTACACCCCGTCACCGGGAGGAGCCGGCACATGTTTGAACATTTTCAGTCTCTTCAGAAAAAAGTCCGCATCGGAGATATCGAAATCAATCTGGTCGATGGCGGCGGGACAGGTCCTGCGGTGTTGTTTCTACACGGATTTCCCGATGGGTGGGAACTGTGGCGTCATCAGATGCAGACACTGGCTGCCGCCGGCTTTCGTGTCGTCGCCTTCGATCAGCGCGGTTTTGGCGACAGCGACAGACCACAAGAGGTCGAAGCCTATCTGATGCAGACCCTTGTCGGTGACGCGATCGGTGTGCTGGATCACCTTGGCATCGAAAAGGCGCATGTCGTGTGCCACGACTGGGGCGCGAACGTGGGGTGGGCACTGGCCTCCAGCCACCCTGAGCGGGTGGATCGTTTCGTTCCCATCTCATCGGGGCATCCCAAGTTCAACCGCACCATCGAAGGCAATGAGAAAAGCTGGTACGTTTTCTTCTTCCAGTTCGCCGGCGTTGCCGAAGAGGCGATCGCGCGGAACAACTTTTCGCTGTTCCGGCAACTGGTTCGCAACCATCCCGAAACGTCGCGCTGGATTGCCGATCTTGCCCGTCCGGGTGCGCTGACCTCGGCGATGAACTGGTATCGGGCCAACTATTCCCCGGCCAACGGCTTTGCGTTGCCAATGGACGTCGGATCGGTGAAGGGGCCGGCGTTGGGTATCTTTGGCAAGGATGACGTGCTGTTGCAGGAAATCCGCATGATCGGCTCGGACAAATGGGTCGAAAACGGCTGGCAGTACGAACGCGTGGATGGGGCGGGCCATTGGGTGCCGCTTGACCGACCGGATCACGTCAACTGGCTGATCCTAGAATTTCTCAAGTAAGCGGGCAAGATACGATGACTGATACCCCCATTCAGGTTGCGACCGGCCCCAAAGGCGAAATCGCACATCCCGATCTGTTGCGGCACGGCGAACAATTCGCGCCCAAGCTGAGCCATATTGCCGAAAATGTATGGCACCTGGTCGGTGTTCGCAGCATCGCGAACTGTACGATGATCGAGGGTGAAACCGGCATCATCCTTGTCGACAGCGGCTCTTCCATTGATGATGCCGAAGCCTTCGTGTCCGAGTTCCGCAAGATTACGGACAAACCGATCGTCGCGGTGCTGTACACCCATTCGCATTATTGCCGTGGTGCCTCGGCCTATCTTCCTGCGGACAATCCCGGGGCCGTACAGATCTGGGGCCATGAAAAAGTTGACCACAATTACAAGCACGGCCGGCCCGAGATATTTCCGACCTATGTGCGCAAGATCTCGACCCAGATGGGCAACCATTGTCCGCCCGAGGGACCCGATGCACCGCCAAATGCGGGGCTGGGCGGAGAATATCATACATCGGCGGGGCGCTATGGCTATGTCAGTCCCACGCATACTGTGTCAGAGCCGACGGATGTCACCATCGACGGGGTAGAGTTCCGCCTGATCCCGTCGATCTCGGATACCGATGATTGCCTGACGATCTGGTTGCCTGGGCAGCGCGTCGTGATCGAGAATATCTTCTGGCGTCTCTATCCGAATTTTGGTGCAATCCGCGGCGAATTCTATCGCAAGCCCGTGCTGTGGGCGCAAAGCGTCGAGGAAATTCGCCAGCTACACCCCGAACATATCCTGGGTTGCCACGGCATTCCCTATTCGGGTGAGGACAAGATCCAGGAAATGCTGTCGGACTATCGCGACGCCATCCTGTACCTCTATGACCAGACGATCCGGGGCATCAATCTGGGGCTTGATGCCGATGAGATGGTCGAACGTATCCGGCTGCCTGACAGCCTGCGTGACAACCCCGTTCTTCAGGAACATTACGGCGAGTTTCAGTTTGGCATTCGGGGCGTCTACAATGGCATCATGGGGTGGTATGGCACCGATACCGCGCAGTTGAAGCCGGTGCCCCGCAAGGTCGAGGCCGCGCGCCTTGTCGAGCGTATGGGCGGGCCGGAAGCCGTGTTTCAGGATGCCCGGCACTGGCTGGATAAGGGCGATGCGTCCTGGGCGGCGCAACTGGTAACCTATCTGCTGCGCTGTGACCCCGAGAATGCCGACTATCGGCAATTCAAAGCGGATGCGTTGCGCCATATGGGGCAGCGGCAGCGTTCCTCGATCACACGCAACTACTATCTGACTCAGGCGCGCGAACTGGAAGGCAAGGCCGATACTTTCAAGGTGCCGCATCGTTCGGTCGGCAAGGTGCTGGAAAGCGATCCCGGCACCTATGTCGAACTGTTGCGCTATGAGGTCGATCCGACCCGCGCGGCGGGCAAACGCGGCAGGATGCTGATACAGTTCGATGATCTTTCGCGCGGCTACATGATCGAACTTGCCAATACGGTTGCGCGCATCACGCCCGCCCCTGCGGCACAAGATGCCCCAACCCTCTTGATGGCCTTCGCGGACTGGGCCGAGGTGATCGGGGGTGACGGGTGTTTGCACGATCTGCTGGCGGCCGGTCGCGCCCGGATCACGGGCGACGCGCAGGTTGTGCGCGAGGTGCTGTCGGTCTTTGACAACCGTAGCCTTGAGGTTTGAGGAATGAAACGTTTCAACAACAGGCGCGCGCTGGTTACTGCGGCCAGCAAAGGCATCGGCCTGGGTATCGCTCAGCGGCTTGCGGCTGAGGGGGCCGAGGTGACGGTGATCGGTCGCTCGCCGGAATCGTTGAAGATCGCAAAGGCGGATCCCCGGTCGGCGGGAATCCGGTTCCATCAGGCCGATCTGGCTGAACGCAGCCCGACCGAGGCGATCCTGACCGATCTGTTGAAAGATGGGCGCGGCTTTGACGTTCTGGTGAACAACGCGGGCGGTTCTTTGGGTACACCGCAACTGCTGGCCAACGAAACAGAAGACGACTGGGCGCGCGTTCTGGAAATCAACGTACTGACCACGATGCGGGTGACGCGCGCCGTCGTTCCCGGAATGTGCGCGCGGGGCTATGGCCGTATTGTCAACATGGGGTCGAAGGCTGCGCGCTATGGCAGCCTGTTCACCGGCAGCAACTATGTTGCGGCGAAAGGCGCCGTGAACGCCATGACGCTGCAATTTGCGCAAGAGTTCGGCCCCTACGGGGTGACATGCAATTCGGTTTGCCCCGGTGCGATCCTGACGGAACGGCTGCGCGGGTTGTTGGCGCAGCGCATGTCGCCCGAAGAGCGCGCGGCGGTCGAGGCATCAATTCCCATGCGGCGCCATGGCGAGGTCGAGGATGTTGCGGCGGCGGTTGCGTTTCTTGCCTCGGAAGAGGCCGGTTTTGTCACCGGGCAGATGCTGGACATCAACGGCGGTCAGGGGATGTCGTCATGACCGGCACGCACATGATCGGCCCGGTTCTGGTCACTGGCAGCGAAGGTTTTCTGGGACGCGCCCTGATCGAACGGTTGCGGGCCGGGGGCGAAGATGTGATCGCCCTGGATCTGGTGCCGCTGGCCGACCGTCGCGGATGGACCGATCGGGTGACGCCCGTCGCAGGGGACATCACCCGCCCCGAAACGCTGGACGATGCCTGCGCACGCCATGGCGTGCGTGCCATTATCAACCTTGCGGCGCTGATTATCCCGGCCTGCAAGGCCAATCCGGTTCTGGGGGCACAGGTCAATATTCTTGGTCATATCAATGCCTTCGAAGCGGCCCGCCGCAATGGCATAGACAGGATTGTCTATACCAGCACCATTGCCGCCAAACCGCGCCCGCCGCATGACACCCCGGTCAACCTGTATGGAGTCTACAAGCACTGCTGCGAGGAAATCGCCAAGGTCTATCACCTGGATCATGGCATCGCTTCGGTCGGGCTGCGGCCCAACGTGGTCTATGGCCCGGGCCGCACAGTGGGCGAGACGGCGTTTGTGTCCGCGGCAATCGCCGCGGCCGCACGGGGCGAGGCCTATCAGTTGCCGTTCAGCGGTCGGATGTGCCTGCAGCATGTCGACGAGGTTGTCGATGTGCTGGTCCGGGCACTGCACAGCCGGCCCCGGGCGGCGATCGTTTCCGACATCACGACTGACACCGTGACCATGGATGAATTGATCGCGGCGATCCGCGCTGCTGTGCCGGGCGCTGATATTGCCGCATCGGTCAACCTGCGTTCGGCGCCCGGAAATCTCGATAACAGCGGCCTGATCGACCTTCTGGGTGACTGGCTGCGCATCCCTCTGCCAGAGGGCGTCCGGCGCACCATCACGGGCTTAAGCCGGGCAACAACAATCTGAACATGATCAAAAGGGAGGAAACCATGACCATGAAAGCTGCCGTTTTGGCAATGACCGCTCTGGGGGTGATCGCAGGGCCGGCCATCGCCGAATATCCTGAAAAGCGTATCGAGTTCGTCGTTCCATGGACTGCGGGGGGCTCGACCGATGCGCGTGCCCGCGTTCTGGCACCGAAATTCGAGGAAATCCTGGGCCAGAGCGTCGTTGTGCGCAACGTCGCAGGGGCCGCAGGGACCATTGGCACCAATGAAGTCGCCAATGCAAAACCCGATGGCTATACCCTGCTATTGACGCCGGCTGGGCCGACCGTGATCCAGCCCCATCTGCGCGACCTGCCCTATGGGCTGGACAATTTCGACTTTGTTTGCCGGATGGATCTGGTGCCGCTGATCTTCATGGTGGCGCAGGATTCGCCCTACAAGACCATGCAGCAATTTGTCGATGACGCCAAGGCCGCGCCGGGCAAGCTCAGCTATGCCACCGCTGGTGTTGGCACCATTCCGCATCTGGTCGGGCTTGGGGTTTCGCATGGCTATGGGATTCAGTTGAAACACCTGCCGGCCAAGGGTGCGGCGGATGCCATGAAGAACCTGCTGGGCAATATCGTAAGCGCGGCCCCTGAAACCGAGGACCACGCCGCCCGCTTTGACGTGCGCGTCTTGGCCATTGCGTCGGAAGAGCGTTCGCAGGGGTTGCCCGATGTGCCGACTTTCCGCGAACTGGGGGTCGATCTGGTGCAATCCAACTGGCAGGCGATCTACATGCCCAAGGGCGCCCCGGACGACGTGCGCGCCAAACTGGCCAATGCCTGCACCACGGCGTTGTCGGACCCGGCTGTAGCGACCGCGTTCGAGAACATGAACAGCAAAGTCGATATCCTGACCGGGGCCGAACTGGATGCTTTCGTCAAGGGTCAGGACGTAGCACTGTCTGAATTGTTGGCGAACGCCAAGATCGAATGAACGCAATCCGCCCCCGTCGGCCTACCCGGCGGGGGTATCAAAAGGAGGTTTGGATGCGGACTGCTCTGAAGATCAGATTGCCGGGCATCGTACTGCTGGTGATCGCCATGGCGTTGCTGATCCATACGTTCGATCCACAATATGCGGAAACCATGGCGGGGCTTAATGTGGGCCCGGTCTTTTTCCCGCAACTGATGCTGTACAGCTGGATCGCCTTGGCGGTTCTGTCGGTCATCGTGATCCCGGATGCCCTGCGCGAAGCCATCGCGGAACAGCGGCGCCACGGCCCTGCGGTCGCCATGACCCTGGCGTTGATCGCCTTCTTGCTATTGCTGAAGCCGCTGGGATTTCTGCTCGACAGCATCCTGCTGTGTATCACGATCCAGTGGATTTCGAACCGCCGCATCACCGCGATGCCGGTCGTCTGGGGCACGGTCCTGGCGGTCACATCCTGGGCAATGTTCGAGTTTGTCTTTGGCATTCCCCTGCCACAACCCACGCTGTTTTGAAAGGCGCGAGGTAAGACATGGAATATCTTCTGACGGCCCCGTCTCTTGTCTTTACGCCGGCGGCGCTGCTGGCAATTCTTGCCGGCACGGTGATCGGACTGGTGGTTGGCGCCTTGCCCGGACTTGGTTCGGTAGTGGCAATCACGCTGGTATTGCCGTTCAGCTTTACCATGGATACCGTTCCGGCAATCTGCCTGATCCTGGCGGTGTATTGCTGTTCGGTCTTTGGCGGATCCTATTCCGCGATTTTGCTGAATACGCCGGGCACACCCCAATCGGCGGCGACGGTGTTGGATGGCTATGCCATGGCGCGGCGCGGCAAGGCCGATCTGGCGCTAGGCTGGGCCACCGGGGCATCGGTGATCGGCGGGCTTTTTTCAACGCTGGTCCTGCTGTTCTTTGCGGCGCCGCTGGCGCGTGTTGCGCTCAGCTTCGGGCCAATCGAGAACTTTGCGCTGACCTGTCTTGCGCTGACCTGCATTGCGGGTGTTGCCGGCCGCAACTTTGTCCTGGGCATCATTGCCGGGCTGATCGGGCTGTTCATTGCGTCGGTTGGTGTTGACCCGCTGTCGGGTGAAACGCGCATGACCTTTGGATTCTTCAACCTGTCTTCGGGGGTTGAGCTGATTCCGGTACTGATCGGCATCTTTGCCATCGCCGAGGTGTTTGCGCGGGCGACCTCGGTTGGGCCGGTCGACGGCGAACCTGTCGAAAAGATCGCCGCCGGGTTTCGTATCGCGCCGATGCGTGACTGGGTGGCACGGTCCGGCACATTGCTGAAAAGCAGCGTGATCGGCTCTTTCGTCGGGGTTCTGCCGGGCACCGGCGCTGCCACGGCCTCGTTCATCTCTTATGCCGTGGCCAAGCGCACCGGCAGGTTCCGCAAGAATATCGGCGATGGCGAACCCGAAGGCATCGTGGCCTCTGAGGCTGCAAACAACGCCGTTACTGGTGGGGCGTTGGTTCCGACGCTTGCGTTGGGCATTCCGGGCGATCCGGTCACGGCGGTGATGATGTCGGCGCTGGTGATTCATGGCATTCAGCCGGGTACCCGGCTATTCGTCGAAACGCCCGAACTGATCTATGCCTGCTTCATAGCCCTGCTGGTTATCAACGTGGTCATGTTTTTTGCCGCCGGCCCCTTCGGGCGTATCTTCAGCCGTATCCTGCATCTGCCGGATTCGATCATTGCGGCACTGGTGCTGATCCTGTCGGTGCTGGGTGCCTATGGGGTGCGTGGCAATGTCTTCGACCTCTATGTGATGGTCATCGCCGGGGTGGTCGGTTACCTGATGCGGCTGGCGGCGATACCGGCTGCGCCCGTGGTGATCGGCATGGTTCTGGGACCCTTTGTCGAGGAAAGTCTGCGACAGGGGTTGATCCTGACCGATGGCGACCTGTCAGGATTTTTCAGTCGGCCGATCGCGGCTGCACTGCTGTCGTTCACCATACTGATCGTGCTGGTCGCAGCGGGGCTGTCCATCATGGGGCTGCTACGAAAAACGAGCCAGGACGATAGTGCTGGGGCCTCTGGGAATCCTGCGGGACCCAAACACTGAAACGGGATTTCGGGGAATCTGTTCCGCCGCCGCAGGCCGGGGGCCGGGCCCCGTTTTCCCTGATGCAAGACACGGAGAAGCAAGATGATGGAAATCGTCGGGAATTATATCGGCGGGGCGTGGCGACCGGCCACCGAGGCAAGCGAGAACAGAAACCCCGCGCGCCCCGATGAGGTGATCGGCCTTTATGCGCGCGGTACCGCCGATGATGTGGACCAGGCGGTCGAAGCCGCCCGCGCGGCACAACCCGCATGGGCAGAGCTGTCGCCCGAAGGGCGCGGGAACGTTCTGCACCGTGCGGCGCAGCTGATTTTTGACCGCATTGGGCCGCTGGGCGAGTTGCTGGCCCGCGAAGAAGGCAAGCTGCGCCGTGAGGCCGAGGGCGAAGTCACGCGCGCCGCCCATGTCTTGCGCTTCTTTGCCGGCGAAGCCCTGCGCCTTGGCGGTGAAAAGCTTGCCTCGGTCCGTCCCGGCTGCGAGGTCGAGGTTACGCGCGAACCCGTCGGGGTTGTCGGGCTGATTACGCCGTGGAACTTTCCGATTGCCATTCCGGCCTGGAAAATGGCCCCTGCTCTGGCAGCCGGGAATTCCGTAGTCATGAAGCCGGCCGAAATTACTCCGGCCTCGGCGGTGGCACTGGTTCGCATCCTTGAGGAGGCGGGCCTGCCGCCGGGTGTGGTCAATCTTGTGATGGGCTCGGGCTCAACCGTTGGCAACCGGATTGTCGACCACCCCGATGTACGGGCGGTGTCCTTCACGGGGTCGGTCGGTGTCGGGCAGCGAATTGCGGTGGCGGCGGCACAGGGCATGAAAAAGGTGCAGCTGGAAATGGGCGGCAAGAACCCGATGGTGGTGATGGCGGACGCCGACCTTGATCTTGCGGTGCGGGTCTGCCTGGACGGGGCATTCTTTTCGACAGGGCAGCGGTGTACAGCCTCGTCCCGGATCATCGTCGAGGACGCGATTCACGATGCCTTTGTCGAAAAGCTGGACAAGGCCCGTGCCGCGATGATCGTGGGCGACCCTCTGGATGCGGCCAGCCAGATGGGGCCGGTCGTTTCCGCGGCCCAGCTTGAGGGCAACATGTCCTATGTCGCGCTTGCGGCGTCCGAAGGCTGCGAGGTGCGCGGCGGCGAACGGCTGAACCGGCCAGGTAATTTTCAGGTGCCCGCGCTGTTTCTCAACGCCACGAATGCGATGCGCAGTTCGCGCGAAGAGATCTTCGGGCCCTGCGCCTCGGTCATCCGGGTGTCGGATTTCGATGAGGCGCTGGCAACCGCGAATGATACGCCCTTCGGCCTGTCATCGGGCATCTGCACTGGCTCGCTGCGTCATGCCACACAGTTCCGCCGCAAATCGCGCGCGGGCATGGTGATGGTCAACCTTCCGACGGCGGGCGTCGACTATCACGTTCCGTTTGGCGGCAATAAGGGGTCCAGCCTTGGCGCGCGAGAACAGGGGCCCATGGCGATGGAGTTCTACACCTCGGTCAAGACCGCCTATCTCTCTGCCGGTTGACCCGGCGTTTTCCCGTTTATCCCAATCCATCGGCTTGCGCGGCACCTGTCGTGCAAGCACCTTTGTCCGAGTCCCCCATGTCCACCGTTCGACGTCACGGCCTGGCTGCGTCCGCGCGTATCACCCTGCTGCGCCAACGTATATTTGCGCGCGGGAATGCCATTGGATTTCTGTTGCTTGCCATCGCCGTTGGTGCGCTGGCGGGGGCGACAGTCAGCGCGATTGCTGCTGCGGCGCATCTGTTGCATTATCTGCTTTTCTCGGTGCCCTTTGCCGCCGGACTGAGCGGTTCGCAGATTGGCGCATCAGAGCTTCTTGTCATCGTACCTGTTGCCGGGGGGCTGCTGACCGGGGTTCTGGTGCTTGTGCGCCGCCGTCGGGGGGGCATCATAGACCCGATCGAGGCGAACGCCCTTTATGGCGGCCGGATGTCGCTGACGGACAGTTTGTGGCTGACAATCCAGAACCTTGCCTCGAACGGTTTCGGTCTTTCGGCAGGGCTTGAGGCGGCCTACACGCAGTTGTCCGCGGGCTTGGCATCCACCCTCGGAATCCGGCTGAAGCTGCGGCGTGAAGACATGCGCGTTCTTGTCGGATGCGGTTCGGCAGGCGCCATCGCCGCGGCGTTCGGCGGGCCGCTGACCGGCGCCTTTTATGCGTTCGAGGTGATCATCGGGACCTATACTTCGGCCTCGCTTGCGCCGGTGATCGCGGCAGCCATAGCCGGGGCGCTGGTTTCCTGCGCCCTAAGCGGCCAGCAATTCGCACTGGAGGTTACCGCGGTTGATGCAATTTCCACGCAGGATTTCATTCCTGCGATCGCGGTCGGCATGATCTGTGCCCTCTTGGGCATTGTCGTGATGAAAGCCGTGGTGCAGACTGAACGCCTGGTCTCGGCCAGCCGCATTCCCCAGGTGCTTCGACCGGCGGTTGGCGGGTTGTTGGTGGGCTGCATTGCGCTGGCCAATCCGCAGGTATTGTCGGCGGGGCATGGGGCGATGCACCTGAACCTGGAACAGGATGTTCCGCTTGTTGCGTTACTGACGCTGTTCCTGCTCAAGGCGGCCAGTTCTGCGCTGACCATCGGTTCCGGGTTTCGGGGCGGTCTGTTCTTTGCCTCGCTGTTGCTTGGGGGGCTGATCGGCAAGGCGCTGGCGGTGCCGGTCGAATGGCTTTTGCCCGGCACCTTGGCCCCCACAACCCTTGCCCTGATCGGCATGAGCGCCTTTGGCGTTGCGGTGATCGGTTGTCCGCTGGCGATGACGTTTCTGGCTTTGGAGCTGACCGGGCAATTCTCGATTGCTGCCCTGGTGCTGGCGGCCTCCATCACCGCCTCGGTGGTGGCGCGGCAAACCTTTGGCTATTCCTTCTCGACCTGGCGTTTCCACCTGCGGGGCCAAACCATCCGCAGTGCGCATGACGTCGGCTGGATACAGAACCTTACCGTCGGTCGCCTGATGCGCCACGATTTACGCAAGGCGACAGCGGGCCTCAGCCCGGATGAATTTCGCAAGGCGTTTCCACTGGGCTCAACCCAAAGCGTCGTCGTCGTCGATGCGGAAAACCGCTATCAGGCCATGATTTCGGTTGCCGAGGTTCATGCCGATGCGCTTGAGATTGCACCACAATCAGATCTGAGCAGCTTTTATCGGCAAAAGAGCGAAATCCTGTTACCCAACATGAATGCCCGCCAGGCGGCAGGGCTGTTTGAAAAGGCCAGGGCCGACGCGCTCGCGGTAGTCAGCGACCGGATCGAACGCCGCGTGCTGGGCCTGCTGTCCGAGGCGCACACTCTGCGCCGTTACAGCGAAGAACTGGAAAGGCAAAGGCAGACCCTGCTTGAGGGCGCAGACTGATTGCGGCGCTGCAGGTCCGCCTGCCAGCGTGGCGTGATCCGCAGCCGCCGGCCTCAGCCCGGCAGTTCGATATCCAGCAGGTCGATCATCCGGTCGCGTATGCGCAGGGCCTGGCGGGCCTGCTCTGGGCGGGCGGCTGCGCAGGCATTGATCAGGCATTCTGCCGCCACGATGAAGGCGCCAAGACTGTTGGACAGAAAGCTTGAATCATGCGGAACCAGCAGTGCGGCCTGCGAGCTTTCGATCAAGGGAGAGCTGGCGCGATCGGTGATGGCCACTGTCGAAAGCCCGATCCGTCGCGCGGCCTCGGCCACCTGCACCACCTGCGCCGAATAGGGGGCGCAACTGGCCGAAATCAGCACGTCGCCGCGCGTCAGCAATGCCAGCCCTTCGGCGGTGCCAAGGCTGTTGGCGTCGACCAGGGTCACATCCGAACGGATCATCCGCAGCCCATAGACCAGAAAACTTGCCAGCGCGTGAAACTGGCGGATGCCATAGACCGCGACACGGGGCGCGGACATGATGCATTCGACTGCGGCCGCGAACGCCTCGGGATCAAGCTCGGTCAGAAAACGCTCGATATTGTCCTGATTTTCGCGGCACAGCCGCGCCGCCCGCGCCATCGGGGTGCCTTCGCCCCCCTCCAGCGCCAGCGAAGCGCGGCGGGTGTAGAACTGGCCGGGGCCCTCAGCACCCGGCGAGAGCAGCACGCGCTGGAAGGCCGGGAAACCCGAATAACCCAGACTGTGTGCCAGCCGCGTCAGGGTTGAGGGGTTGACCTCCAGCACCTCGGCAAGCGCGGTGATCGACAAGAGCGCCGGGCTGCCCTGCAGATCAAGGATGCGTTCCAGCGCCGCCCGTGTCTTGGCCCCCAGTGATACCGTCACTTCGCCACGCGCGATGGCGATCATCAGGCGGCGTAGTTCGGCCACCGTGGTGGGGGGGGCATCAGCGGGGGGTGATGCCGGTATAGGTGGCGTCTCCGGATCGGCGGTCATGGATCCTCCAGTCGATCCCCATCTTTTCAACACGCAAGATGGCCGTGGCAAGGGTGTTTTCATCATCCGGGTCGTCGGCGGCATCGCGGCGGATCGGCAGGCCCGGCCCATCCTCGTCGCGCAGGATGCTGAGTGGATCGGTCACACCCGCGGCGATCAGGGCATTACCGCGCCTTTGCCGGTCGCCTGAGGATTGTGTGATGATCTGATGACCCAAGCCGTAGACATGATGCAGCGCGTGGTTGGCATGGACCGCAGGGGCGGTGATTTCCCGCACCGAAATCTCGCTGGCCCCGTATTCGACCGACAGGATGCGCCGGTCACGCTGATGGCTCAGGGCGAAATGGAAGCCGCCGCTGTCGGGCCGGTCGCGCAGGATCGTAATTGCCATGTCCAGCGTTTCCGCACCCAGCACCGCCCGCCCCAGCACCATGCGTGGCAGGCCGGGTTCAACCCCGGTCAAGCGCAGGTTGTTGACCGTCTGGACCAGCCCGGCATCGGTAAAGGCAAAGGTATGGCCGGGGATCGAGCCGGGATAACAGAAGGCCCGAAAGCCCGGCGCGCCATCCGGGCGAATATCGGCGATGAAGGCGTGGCCACGAAAGAACGGCAGGCCGTCTTCATTATGGCCCAGAACCGGCACACCGCCCGGCAAAAGCACGGTGGTGCAGCCGTCCGGGGTGGATGCCAGCAGATCGCCGCGGCAGTTCCAGGCGAAGACGTCCGTCACCGGCAGGCCCAGCCCTTCGGCCAGCCCCTCGATCTCGGCCCAGATCGCCGGAAAACGCTGCTGCACCGCCCCGGCCATCCGCGCCACGCGGCCGGCATGTGCCGGGGCGGTGACCAGTTGCCAGATCGGGGCGGGCAAAAGATGACGATTGACCGCCGCACGCCCTGCCTGTCCCAGCGCCCGGCCGATATCGCGCGGGCTGCCACCAGCCGTGTGCCAGCCGAGGTCGTTCTTCTTATTCGACATGTTGCAGAAAGTCCTTCAACCGCTCGCTGGGCGGATTTTCGATCACCTCGCGCGGGTCGCCATCGACCGAGATCTTGCCGTGTTCCATGAAGATCAGCCGCGTGCCGACCTGCTTGGCAAAGGCCATCTCGTGGGTGACAACGACCATGGTCATGCCCTCGCGGGCCAACTGGCGCATGACGTTCAGCACTTCCTGCTTCAATTCGGGGTCAAGGGCGCTGGTTGGTTCGTCAAACAGCATGACCTTGGGCCGCACGGCCAGCGCCCGGGCGATCGCCACGCGCTGCTGTTGGCCGCCCGACAGTTCCGACGGGTAATGCCCGGCCTTGTCCTTCAGCCCCACCTTTTCCAGCAGCACCAGCGCCTGCGCCTCGGCTTCGGCGCGACCAAGCCCCCGCACCTTGCGCGGACCGAAGGCCACGTTCTGCAAGGCGCTCATCTGTGGGAACAGGTTGAACTGCTGGAACACCATCCCGGCTTCCTGCCGGATCAGGCGCAGCTGCTTCTTGCCCTCGCGTACGCTGATCCCGTCCATGATCAGATCGCCGCCGGTGATCTGCTCCAGCCCGTTGATGCATCGCAGCAATGTGGACTTGCCCGAGCCGGACGGCCCGATCAGCACGACCACCTCGCCGGTGTCGATGGAAAGATCTACCCCGTCCAGCACCTTCAGATCGCCGAAGTGCTTTGACGTCTTGCGGAATTCGATGATGCTCACAAGATCCTCATGCGTTTTTCGATGGCGCGCAGGGCAACCGTCATGCTGCCGGTCAAAAGCAGGTAGATCACGGCGACGGCAGCCCAGATCTCCACCGCGCGAAAGTTCGAGGCCATGATTTCCTGTCCGGTCCGGGTCAGTTCACCCACACCGATCACGATGAACAGCGAGGTGTCCTTGAGGCTGACGATGAACTGGTTGCCCAGGGGCGGGATCAGCCGGCGGAAGGCCAGCGGCCCGAGGATATAGACCAGAACTTTCCACTGGGGCAGACCCAGCGCCAGCCCCGCCTCGCTCAGCCCCCTGGAGATGGACAAAAAGGCACCGCGCACAATCTCGGCAATATAGGCGCCGGCATTGACCACGATCGCCACCACCGCAGCCGCCATCGGATCGACCCGAAGCCCGGTCAGCACCGGCATGGCAAAGTAAAGAAACATCACCTGCACCACGATGGGTGTGCCGCGGATCAATTCGATATAGACAAAGGCGATGGCGTTCAGAACACGGCCGCCATAGGCGCGCATCAGCCCGGCAATGGTGCCCAGAAGGATGCCGCCCAGAAGGCCGATGATGGTGATCTGCACAGTGATCCTGGCACCGGCGATCAGCTGTGGAAGAAAGGTCAGGACAACGGACCAGTCGGTCTGCACATCGGCCTCCTCATGCTAGGGACGAAACGGGGGCCGGGCTGGGGCAAACCGCCGCCCGGCCCGGATCGGATCACTTGGCGGGCTTGCTGCCAAACCACTTTTCATAGATCGCGTCATAGCGTCCGTCGGCCTTCATCCTGGCAAGCGCCTCGTTGACCTTCGGGGTCAGCTCGCTGCCCTTGGGAAAGCCGATGCCGTATTCATGCGCCATCATCTGTTCGCCCACGGCCCTGACCTGACCCTGACCGGCGGTTGCGATATAATACAGCACATTGGGCGTGTCGTGCATTGCCGCATCCACGCCGCCGGCGCGCAGCTCAAGATAGGCGTTGTCGATATTGGGGAATTTGCGCAGCTCGGTGTCCTTGAAGTTTTCTTCGGCATAATCCGAGGACGAGGTGCCGGTCTTCACCGACAGCTTCTTGCCGGCCAGATCCGCGGCGCCCGTGATCGTGCTGTCGGTGGGGACCATCAGCAGCAGGCCACTGTCATAATAGCCGTCCGAAAAGTCGATCACTTCCTGACGCTCGGGCTTGATGGTGATCCCGGCCAGCGCCACGTCGACCTGTCCGGTCTGCAGTGCGGGGATGATGCCGGCAAAGTCCATCGGGCGCAGTTCGTAGGTCAGCCCGAGTTCCGTTGCGATCGCCTCCCACATGTCGATGTCGAAGCCTACATATTTGTCGCCTTCCTTGAACTCGAAGGGGACGAAGGCCGTGTCTGTGGCAACGATCAGCCCTTCGGCAGAGGCGAAAGAGGCGCTCAGCGCAAAGACGGCGGCGCCGGCAAGCCGGACAAGGGATTTCATGGTGGTTCTCCTGTTGGTTTGTCGAAGGCCGGTTCTGCGACTGTCCAGCCATGCAAAAATATTTGCACATAAAGAAGTACAATGCAATTATTTTGCGAACTCCTTGTCGCATAGCGGAAGAACCCGATGCCCGGTCATATTTTCTGACGCTCACCAATGGAGCCTTGCCAACCGCGCAGTCCGCGGCAACGCCGGCTATTTGATTGACAGCACAGGAAAACGCTTCCCGACGGGGCCGGTGGGGGGGGCGGTGTCCTGCCTTGGTCATCCCGACCCCGATGTCCGGGCGGCCAAGGCCGCTTTCGATCCGGCGCGCAGGCTGCATGCTCGGATCAAGGCTGCGGCTTTCGAATCCGGGCTGATCCGCTCTCCGACGGGCGGCGGCATCGATGGCCAGCGCGGTGGTCACATTCTGCTGCCCGCCCTCAGGCAAGCCATTCCTGACGCATTCGCAAGATCGCCACCAATACGCTGCCCTTATTGTGCAAGACACATCGCAGAGTACCCTGCGAGAAATCCGCCAAAGCAGTGCCAGAAGCCTGTTTTCCACATATGGCGGAATGATGATAGAAAATGGCGAACATATGAAAGGTCGAGGCCCCCGGCATCCTCTACAAGTATACAGGAACTACGGCGTAGCAGGAGGGCTTGGCCAGAGTTTCACAAGAGGGGGAGATGATGGACGTCATCCGGTTCATTCTGGGGAATTGGGTCTCGATTGCAGGGATGGCGGTCGAACATGTGACAATCGTTGGTGTGGCCGTTGGTCTTGCCATCTTGACCGGCGTCCCAATAGGCATCGCGATCACGCAAAACAAGTCGGTCGCGAACGTCGTGCTTTATGTTGCGTCGATCATCGTCACCATCCCGTCCATTGCGCTTTTTGGTCTGATGATCCCTGTTCTTTCGAAGATCGGGCAGGGCATCGGATGGTTGCCGGCGGTGATCGCCATCCTGCTATACTCGCAATTGCCGATCATCCGTAATACATACACGGCTATCACCAATGTCGATCCTGCCCTGCGCGAGGCCGCCCGCGGTATGGGTATGACTTCGTTCCAGCGGCTGTTCCGGGTCGAGATTCCGATAGCCATCCCGGTCATCATGGCGGGTGTGCGTACGGCCGTTGTCATGAATATCGGCGTTGCGGCCATTGCCGCCTATATCGGTGCGGGTGGGTTGGGTGTCCTTATCTCGCGCGGGATCAGCCAGACCGATCCCCGGCAGCTGATCACCGGGGCGCTTGCCGTCTCACTTCTCGCCATTCTGGCCGACTGGGGATTGCTGCGGGTGCAAAAGCTCCTGACCCCCAGCGGCCTCACGCGCTGAGTTCGGCGCCGTCAAACTTTGCGGAGTCTCTTATGATCCAGCTCGAAAATCTCACGAAAACCTTTGATACGCCCCAAGGTCAGATCGTGGCGGCGGACAAGGTGAACATGACGGTCCCGACCGGTGAAATCTGTATCCTGCTTGGGCCGTCGGGTTGCGGCAAGACCACCGCGCTCAAAATGATCAATCGCCTCATTCAGCCGAGCAGCGGCCGTATCCTGATCAATGGTGAGGATACGACGCAGATCGACACGATCGAACTGCGCCGCAATATCGGCTATGTGATCCAGCAGATCGGTCTGTTCCCGAACATGACGGTCGAGGAAAATATCTGTGTCGTGCCGCGGATGCTGGGCTGGGATGCCAAGCGCGCCACGGCGCGTGCGGCCGAACTGATCGACCTGGTCGGGCTCGATCCGCATCTTTTCCTGCGGCGTTATCCCAAAGAACTCTCGGGCGGGCAGCAGCAGCGCATCGGCGTGATCCGTGCGCTCGCGGCTGATCCTCCGGTCATGCTCATGGATGAACCGTTCGGCGCGATCGACCCGATCAACCGCGAAATCATCCAGAACGAATTCCTCAAGATGCAGGCGGCGTTGAAGAAGACGATCATGTTCGTCAGCCATGACATCGATGAGGCTGTCAAGATGGGTGACAAGATCGCCATCTTCCGCAGTGGCAAAATCGAGCAGTACGACTCGCCCGACCGTATCCTTGCCCACCCGGTGAACGCGTTTGTCGCCGATTTCGTCGGCGCCGACCGTACGCTGAAGCGTCTGCGCCTCGTGACCGCTGAAGAGGTCGCCGATCACGCAGCGCCTGTGGTGGCGCGCAGCGCAAGGCCGCAAGACGCGGTGCAGGCGGCGCGCGCGCACGGCAGCCGGATCGTGATCGTCATCGACGCGGATCACAGGCCTGTCGGCTATGTGACCGCCGACGAGCTAAGCGGTGCGGGCGGCGCGGTTGCGGATTTCGCGCATCCTCTGCCGGCAACGGTGCCGGCGCGCGCCGATCTGCGTGCTGTCGTCTCTGAAATGTTTGCTCATGACATCATGTGGCTGGCCTGCACTGACGATAAAGGCCGTTTTGCCGGAGTGGTGACACAACCCGCCGTGACGGCCGCGCTCGGGCAGAGCGGCGGCCAGCCACGAGCGAACTGAAACCGGAGGCGGGCGATGCAAAACAAGATGGGACTGCGCCGCTATCTTTCGCTGCTGCTGGCTTTCGGCCTGGGGATCTGGCTATGCGCTTCGGGACTGCCGGGACAGATGGCGGAATACTGGGGCGACATGGTTTACCTGTCGCGCCAACACATCATACTCGTTGCCGCTTCGGGCGGGGCGGCGATTGCGGTAGGCATTCCGACTGGTATCTGGCTGTCACGTCCGTCGATGGAACGTTATGCCGAGACCTTCATGCAAGTGTTCAACATCGGCACCACGATCCCCACACTTGCGGTGATCGCTCTGTCCATGACGTTTCTGGGCATTGGCTTTACGCCGGCGTTCTTCGGGCTATTCGTCGCCTCTCTGCTGCCGATCGTGCGCAATACCTACACTGGCCTGCTTGCGGTTCCCGCGCACCTGAGGGAGGCCGCGACCGGCATGGGCATGACCCCGGCGCAGATCCTGTTTCGGGTTGAATTGCCCAATGCGCTCTACGTCATCTTTTCCGGCGTACGCACCGCGCTTGCGATCAATGTCGGCACCACGCCGCTGGCCTTTCTGATCGGTGGCGGCGGGCTGGGCGAGCTTATCTTTACCGGCATCGATCTGATGGAAACCGGCATGCTGCTGGCTGGGGCCATCCCGACCGCATTCCTTGCCGTTTTCGTCGATTTCCTGACCGGCCAGGCACAACTTCGTCTCGTCCCCAAAGGCGTGAACCCGCTGCGCTGAACGCGGCAAACCAGAACAATCCAACACTAGAACAATCCAACACGGAGCAACCTAAATCATGATGAATTCCTTCAAGGCGACGCTTGCTGGTCTTGCCCTGATCGGGATGGCCACTGGCGCCCAGGCTGCCGACGTTGTCGTCGGCGGCAAGAACTTCACCGAACAGCAGTTGCTGTCCTCGATCACCGAGCAGCTTCTTGAAGCCAAGGGCCTTACCGTCGATAACCGTGCGGGCATGGGTTCGGCTGCGGTGCGCCAGGCAATGGAAAGCGGGCAGGTCGATGTTTACTGGGAATATACCGGCACCTCGCTGATCACCTACAACAAGGTCGAGGAAAAGCTGGATGCCGATCAGACCTATGCGAAGGTCAAGGAACTTGACGCCGGGAAAGGTATCGTCTGGCTCGACGCATCGAAAGCGAACAACACCTATGCATTCGCAATGCGCAAGTCGCAGGCTGAAGACCAGGGCATCGTGACCCTTTCCGATCTGGCGGCCAAGGTGAATGCCGGCGAGCCGCTCAGCTTCGGTTCCAACGCCGAGTTCTATGCGCGTCCCGATGGCCTCAAGCCGCTGCAGGAAGCCTATGGCTTCGAGTTCGCCCGCGCCGCGATCAAGCGCATGGACTCTGGCCTCGTCTATCAGGCGCTGCGCGATGCGCAGGTCGATGTGGGACTGGTCTTTGCGACCGACGGTCGTATCCCTGCCTTCGATTTCGTGGTGCTCAAGGATAACAAAGGCTACTTCCCCGCCTATGCGCTTGCCCCGGTGATCCGCAAGGAAATCCTCGACGCCCATCCGGAAGTGGGTGAACTGCTGAATGCTGTTTCTGCCAGGCTTGACGATGCCGTGATGGCTGGTCTCAATGCCAGGGTCGATGTGGATCAGGTGTCGATCGAGAATGTCGCCGCCGACTTCCTGAAAGACAGCGGTCTGCTCTGACAACTTTGCGGGGCGCGGCAAATTCGCGCCCCAACCAACTTTCGGGGTGTTTCGATGTCCACACGCAAGATCAAGGTTGGTGCGGCCCAGTTTGCCAGCGAAATCGGCGACGTCGACGCCAACCTGGAACGTCATCTGGAGTGGATCGCCCGTGGGCATAAGGCCGGTCTTGACCTTCTGGTGATGCCCGAACTGTCGCTGACCGGGCATTACGGGCCCGAGCGTTTGCTTGAAGCCGCGATGAAACGCAACGATCCGCGGCTTGGGAAGCTTGCCGATGCGGCCGGCGAGATGAAAGTTGTGATTGGTTTCATCGAAGAGGGGCCGGCGGCGCAATTCTATAATTCGGCCGCTATGCTGCATGGCGGGCGGATGGTCCATCTGCATCGCAAGGTCAACCTGCCGACCTATGGCAAGCTGGAAGAGGGCAAATACTATGCCTCTGGTCGCTTCGTCGAAACCTGCAACCTGGACGAGGACTGGTGTGCGGGTCTGCTTATCTGTGCTGATGTCTGGAACCCGGCGCTGACCCATCTGGCCTTCTTGCACGGTGCGACGCTTTTGGTCTGCCCGGTAAGTTCGGGTGTCGAGGCTGTAGGAATTGACTTTGACAATCCCGGTGGGTGGGCGTTGACCATGCGCTTTTACGCGATGATGTATGGCGCCCCGACGATCATGGTGAACCGGATCGGTGTCGAACGCGATCTGACCTTCTGGGGCGGTTCAAGAATACTGGACCCGTTTGGCAAGGAACTGGCCGTTGCGGGCGCGGGCGAAGAAATGATCACTGCAGAGCTCGATTTCGACACGGTGCGGCGCGCGCGCCACCTGCTGCCGACCGTGCGGGATAGCAATCTCGCGCTGGTCATGCGTGAGACATCCCGGCTGATCGACAAGATCGGCATCCCCGATTTCGTTCGCCACGACTAATGGTTTCGGGCGGAAACCCGCCCGCCAATCCCCGACGCAAACGTAACGCTCATCATCTTCTCTGGCCTGGTGCGGGGAGATGGCTTCCGGAGACATGCCGCCATGGCACCTGCCGTAACCGACTTCATCCATGATCTGACATGGGACAGACTTTCCCCCGATCTGCACGCGTTTGCACGGCGCTGGCTGTTGGATCTTTTGGGGGTTGCCGCGGGGGGCTCGGAAACCGCCCTGTCGCGGATTTCGCGGAACCATGCTGCGAACCATTTTGGCAAGGGCGGACGCGCCGCAAGGATGGTGTTCGACGGCAGGGCGGTCAGCCCGGTCGGAGCCGCGCTGGCTGGCGGGATGACGATTGATGCGCTTGATGCACATGACGGTCACAAATTGACCAAGGGGCATGTCGGTTGCGGCGTCCTTCCCGCGCTTTTGGCGCTTTGCGAGGCCGAAGACAGAACCGATGGCGGGGCTTTCCTGGCTGGCCTTGTTGTCGGGTATGAGATCGGCACGCGTGCCGGGATCGCATTGCACCGCACCGCTTGTGACTATCATACGTCGGGTGCCTGGGTCGCGGTGGCGGCGGCGTCACTGGGTGCAAGGGTTCTGGGGCTGGACGCTGCCCGAACACGCGAGGCGGTGGGGATCGCGGAATATCACGGCCCGCGCAGCCAGATGATGCGCTGCATCGACCATCCGACGATGATCAAGGACGGCTCCGGTTGGGGGGCTATGGCGGGCGTGTCTGCGGCCTATCTTGCAGCGGATGGCTTTACCGGGGCGCCCGCAATCACGGTTGAGGGCGCGGACGTCGCGGACCTCTGGTCCGATCTCGGGCAGCGATGGCGTATCCTTGAGCAATATTACAAACCCTTCCCGGTCTGCAGGTGGGCGCAACCCTCGGTGCAGGCGGTGCTTCGCCTGCGTGAACAACACCAGCTGACCTCGGAAGCCGTCGAGCGGATCGAGATCTCTACTTTCCACGAGGCTATCCGTTTGGCCGTCCGCCATCCGAAAACTACAGAAGAGGCGCAATATTCGACCGCCTTCCCTGTCGCCTCAGCCCTTGTGCGCGGCCAGCTGGGTCCGGCGGAGGTAGAGGAAACCGCGTTCCGCGATCCCGAGGTGAACCGCCTTGCCGATACGATGACCTTTGTGGAAACCGAGACGTTCAATGCGGCCTTCCCCGCCCGCCGCTTTGCGGAGGTCACCCTTTGCCTTCGGGATGGGCGCCGTATTGCTTCCGGGCCCACGGAGGCCAGTGGCGATCCGGAGGAGCCCGCCCCGATGCAACATGTCCGGCGGAAGTTTCACGATTATGCACGCCCGGTTCTTGGCGCGGACAGGGCCGGGGCGATCGAAGCCTGCGTCGATACTCTCTCTACCGGGGTTCGGATCAAGGGCTTGCTGGACCTTATCCACGCGCCAACCCTTCCGTTGCAAACATAGTTCGGGTCAGCGGGTATCGGTTTTCCGCCGTTCCGTGCCGGGGCTATGGCCGAATGCGCGCCGAAATGCGCTGCCGAGATGAGACGCCGAGACAAAACCGCAACGCAGCGCGATCGAGGCGATCGACTCGGTGCTTTCTTTCAATAGCCGGCGTGCTTCCTTGAGGCGGATCGAGACGTAGAACTGCTGCGGCGTCATGCCGAAATACTGGTGCCAGAGCCTTTCCAATTGGCGCAGGGAAAGGTTGCTGCGCTGTGCGATCTGGCTGATCTCGACCAGGTTCTCAAGATTGTCTTCCATACAGGCAATAGCGGCATTGATCCGGTTGTCGTGGATGCCATAGCGCCATTGGATCTCCATCCGCTGATGTTCTTGCGGGCCCCGGATGCGGCTGTGCAGGAATTGCTCTGCGATATCCGCTGCCAATTGGCCGCCATAGTCGCTTGAAATCTGATCCAGCATAAGATCAATGGCCGCGATGCCGCCTGCGCAGGTCCAGCGGTTGCGATCCCGCACATAGATCTCACGACAAACCTGGATGTTGGGGAATTCCTCCGAAAACTGGCGCAAGGATTCCCAATGCAGCGTGCAGCGATAGCCGGACAGAAGGCCCGCACGGGCCAACACGAAGGTTCCCGTGCTCAGCGCGCCAAGCGGCTTGCCCGCGACGGCCAGGCGGTTCAGGAAGTTCATCACCCGTTTGTCGTGCAGCTTTTCGATGTTCAGGCTTGCCACGATGATAAGGCGGTCCAGTTCCGGGGCATGGTCGATCGACTGGGTCTGCAGTTCAAAACCGCTGCTGGATGCGACTGCTCCGCCAGTTGAGGACAGCACATGCCATTCATAAAGCAGGCGCCCGGACAGGCGGTTTGCGGCGCGCAATGGCTCGCTCGCCGAGGCGAAAGCCATCATAGAAAAATCCGGGAACACGAGCAGGCCGACGCGCTTTGGCCGGTCGGCCGGCTGGATGTTCTCGGTCGTTGTTATCCCCGCGCCTGGCTTCGATCTGTCCATAAACCCCTGCACCTGGGCCGAGAAGTTCCCATGCCCGTCTCTTCTTGCAATGGAGGCGTCAATGCAAGCCCGGATTGCCGAGGCCGTCATGCCAGCTTCACAAGCAGCCCCTGCAAAGGATGCCGCAGGCGGCCCCCGTCGATCAGCTTCACCTGGGATCGGCACGAACAGCACCGCTGTTTCGTAGTCGCTGGTGAACGCGTCCGGCACAATTTCAACGCTACGCGCGCGGTCCTCCTCTGTGAACAAGGAACGCTGTTCAGGCGTGGCGAATCCCGGCCCCCTGTGTTGCAATTCGCGCTTCAGGTTGACGCCGGAAGGTTTGGGCACATGTACCAAACCAGGCAGGCGGGTGCACAGAAGGCCTGATAAAGCGAAAGGGTTGCCCTGCGGACGAGAGCCTGGGGATCACGGCGTTATCTGTCGTCTGGTGTCGCGGCCCGAGAAACCCGGGCCGCCGTGTTCTACCTTGTCAGAGACAGTTTGCGCGAATGCCGCCGTCGATTTTTTCGACCAGAAGTTTGAAGACGGGATGATCGTTCGTCAACTGCTGGCCATGCTCCATCCCTTCGACCAGAAGCGGGGCATCGCCTGCGTCACCGGGATAGACCTTATGCAGACGCACCGACTCCGACGGCATATGCAGCGTGTTGTCCAGGCCGTGCACGATCAGGGCCGGTGGAAACTTGCCTGCAATTTCATGCAACGACCCCTCGGGATCGAAGCGGACATAGGTCTTGTAGGATTTCGCGGTCACATGGCTGCACCCGGGCCATTGATCGACGCCGCCGGCCTGCGTGTAGTTTCCCAGCTGTTCGTCGACATAGGCCTGCGTGGCCGGGTCCAGCGGATAGTAGCCCAGGCGGGTGGCCCCGGTTCCGGTGTCAAACGGCGGAATCGCGGCGGCGTCGTCCAGTTCCGAAATCGCCAGATGTGCACCCACCGCGTCGGCACGCAGGTTCTGCAAAGCACTGAGACGCGTGTAGCTCATCGGAATATAGAAGCTCACCTGATCGCCGCCCGCCTGAGCCAGATCCGAGATCGCCGCAAGGCTTGCAACCGATCCCATTGCCCAGGACGCGACCGCCGGCATCGCGCCGAAACGCGACTTCGTCCACTCGATCAGCGCCAGAAGTTCGATCTTCTGATCCTCAAGGCTGACGTTGGTCACGGTGATGTCGCCGACCTTGGTCGTGTTCCGCGCAGCCTTGTTGGTAAAGTAGCCCGATACGTCATAGGTTGTGACGTTGTAACCGAGTTGCGCCATCGCCCGACCAAAAAGCTGGCCATACATCGAAACGCCGCCGGTGAAGCCCGAGTTGAAAACGAAGGGCGGAAGATTTTTCGTTTCTTCGCTCAGTTCAGAGGGGCGAAAGCAGAAGCCGCGCAGGTTAAGCGTGACGTCGCCATAGGTCACCGGAAAGGCGAATTCTTCTTCGATAATCTTGTTCATCATCTTGCTTTCATTGATGAGGGGTGAAAATCTCTGCAGATGCGCCGCGCAGCAGGGCCTTTGCAGAAAGATTGGTGTTCGCCGCAGTCAGATCGGACAGCCGCGAGACGAAGTCGAAGACGGTGACGGGCGTAAAAAGATCGGCATAGGGCCGTCCGGACTGATCTTTGCCGACATGTGGCGCATCGCTGGCCTGCAGGATCAGCTTGTCCGCACCAAGCGTTTCCGCGATCCTGACAACAAAAGGAGCCACGGCTTCCGGCGTCGTCGAAGTACGGTAGCCCGGCCCCTTGAAGACGACGTTTCCACGCGACTTCGCTTCTAGCAACAAAGCGACATAGGTGGCATCGTCGGGGCCGCGTTCGGGCTGACAGGTGCCAAGATGGTCGATCGCGATCCGCAGGCTGTGCGGGATCTGGCGCAAGACCTTCAGATTGACCTCGGGGTTCTGCGCATAGATGTGCAGGTGCTGGTCAGGCCGCAGGCGACTATACATCTCGTGCCAGGCTGCCGATGCATAGGCCTGATCGCCAACCTGATCCGGCGTAGCGTCATGCAAAACGATCCTGACGCCTTTTACCTGAGGATGGGCAAGGCGTTCCGCCGTCGCATAGTCTGGTTTTGCCAGAATCGTTCCAACGATCTCAATACCGCCATATCGGGCAGGGTTCTTCGTCTTAAGGGCGGCAAGTTCTTTGAACGACGCGAAGACGTTCTCGGAATCCGGGAGAATGCTGAGGTGGACATTGTTGATCAGGCCGGGGGTCACTCCAGTATCGATCAGGGTATCCAGATACTCAGTTAACGGATGCGGGGAAGGCAGACTGTAGGGCAGGCCACCAGCAACCCGATCCAGGTCTGCCGCCGTGAAAAAGTGCGCATGCGCATCGATTACCTGGGTCATTCAGAGCACCATCCAAAAGCTGGCGATTTCATCCGAAACTATTGGTATTGTGGGACGCTGCGTCCAAACAGTTCGCCATTTACTATCATCAAATCGCCATATGCTGCCTGAGGGCCGAGTTTCGCTGGACCTTGGGATATTGCGTCGCCAGATTACCCAACCTGAAACGCTACGAATCCGGCGATGGCGGAACCCACGCGCTCAAGAGTTCGGAATAGCCATGACTTTGCTGATTTCTTTCGCAGCCCTGTTTCTTTCGGCGCTGCTTCTGCAACTCGGTCTGGGGGGCACTGCACCACTCGATGCGATCTCGGGTGCGGCTCTGGGTTTTACCGAGGGAGAGATCGGCCTTTTGGGCTCGGCGCATTTCCTGGGTTTCTTCATCGGTTGCTGGTGGGCACCACGGCTGATGGGAGAGGTCGGCCATTCTCGCGCATTCGCGGCCTTCACCGCGTCCGGGACGATCGGCATCATGGCCCACATGATGCTTCTGGACCCGATCGCCTGGATACTCATGCGCATTGCGGTGGGTATGGCGCTGGCGGGTTGCTTCACGATCATCGAGGCATGGCTGCAGTCCAAGGTCACCAATGAGACCCGGGGCAGGGCGATGGGGGTCTATCGCGTTGTCGACATCTTCGGCAGCCTGGGTGCCCAGCTTTTGATCGGTGTGCTGGAGCCTGCCAGCTACGTCTCGTACAATGTGCTGGCGCTGATCTGCTGCGCGACTCTGTTTCCGCTTGTCCTCTCGCGCGCCGAGGCACCGGAAGCTGGCGTTGCGCCCCGCCTCAGACCCGGCTTGGCATGGAGGCGATCACCCCTTGCCGCAGCGGGGGTAATCGTGTCCGGGATCAGCGGGGCGGCGTTCCGCATGGTCGGGCCCCTCTACGGTGTCGCGGTCGGCCTCAGGCCTGAGCACATTGCGTTTTTCCTGGCCGCCTATGTTCTGGGTGGCGCATTGGCCCAGATACCTGTCGGCTGGCTCGCGGATAAGTTTGACCGCCGCGTGGTGCTCATCTGGCTTTCAGCTGCCTCGGCGGCAGCCTGCGTCGTTACCGTCTCGACACAAGGGTTAGGCGTCATGGCGATATTTTTGTCGGCCGGTCTCTTTGGCTTTACGACCTTCCCGATATACTCGGTCGCGGCCGCACATGCGCATGATTTTGCCGCAACGGATGAACGTGTCGAACTCTCGGCTTCACTGTTGTTCCTTTATGCGGTGGGGGCCATGGCAAGTCCCTTGATTGCTTCCTTGCTCATGGCCAGATTCGGACAAGCGGGGATGTTCAGTTTTCTGGGGGTCTCGCATATCGTTCTTGTCATATTCGGTATCGTGCGGATGCGCGTCCGCCCGGCCCCACCGCATCGCAGCGGTTATGTTTACGTCCCGCGAACATCCTTCGTCGTTGGCAGGTTGCTGCGACGAAATCGAGATGAGTAAGCGCCAAGGCCTTGTCATGGGAACTCGGCCTGGGGCGGACAGGGTGGTTTCGTCGCCAGGATCATGTAGGGCCCTTGTTTTACACACTTCAGGTGTGTATGTTTAGTATGGTCATGGAGGGCATTATGCCGCAAACAACTCCTGAGAAGCAGCGTACGAACATTACCCTGACGGCGGCCAATCTGGCCGCTGCGCGTGAGTTGGGTCTTAATGTTTCGGCCATCAGTGACGCCGCAGTCGCCGAGGCTGTCCGTAGGGCGAAGGCGAAAGCATGGGCCAGGGAAAACGCCGGCGCGATCGCTGAGCGCCGTGCCTGGATTGAGGCGCATGGCACGCCGTTGGCGGATCTTCAGGTGTTGAAGATCGGCTGATGGCGCAGTTCCATGTTTATCGGGTTCCTGGCGATCGTCTTGTGCTCGACCTCCAGACAGATTTGATCGAAATCGGTACACGCGTGGTAGCACCGCTCTTACCAGCAGATTCTGGTCCGAAGGCCATCGGACGCCTTGAGCCGACCTTCAAGATCGAAGGTTCAACTTATGTGCTGCACACCGCAGAGATGGCAGCCATCCCGTCGGCACTGCTCAAGGAAGGGCCTGTCGCGGATCTTTCCGCCTCGGATTATGAAATCCGTGGCGCTCTCGATATGGTTTTCTCCGGCTTCTGATCATTCCATGTAGCGGGGCGCACCCATCTTCCAGCCACGCCGCCGGGGGGGGGAATGATATGCCCGGCCTCGGGCGCCGATGGCTTATCGAACTCAGATGTACTGTCATTCGATTTGGTGCGCAGAAGCGAAGGTTAAGATTGCGTCACTAATCGGTTCGGCACCGTTGTCGCTGACGATCATTCCGGGTTTGCCGCGCCGCTCGATCAGGGCCATCAGTTCCCGTGCGACGCGCCGCCCGGATAAACGATCAGCCGGGATGGCCGATCAACCCATAGATCTCGAAAGTCCGATAATCTACATTATGTTATTAAAATACGCACCGCCCGAGTTTAAGGAATGATCGCCCGCCATCCGCCGCAAGTGTTGCACCGGGGATGAAAGAAGATCCGAAGCTCGTCAGGAAAAGTGGCGCATAGGCAATTTCCAAAGGATTGGCCAGTCGTCCGAGGGCATAATTGCCTTGGTCCCGCGGAGCCCTGCGGCCATTTCTGTATCAACCAACCCCGGGCACACACAGTTCGCGCGAATACGGGGTACGAGTTCTGCCGCCAGGCGCGCGTCAGATTGACCACGCCTCCCTTGGACGCGGCATAGACTGACCGAATTTCCATAGCATTCTGCCACCTGCGGCATCAGACCCCGGGATGCGGCAAGTCAGGCCTTCGCAGGGGTTATGCCCGGGACAAAAGGCCGGGGGCCGGCCCGAAGGCCAGCCCATGGCTTACAAGGCCGCCAGCACCAACGGGAATTTCAGCACCGGGTTTTCCCCGCCCTGCATACCCGATCCGAACTCTTTCGAGAACAGCGGCGTGACCACGCCCGGGTCACCGATGTTGCGCAGGAACGGGTTGACCATGATCTGCGTTTCCGATCCCACGCCAAAGACAAACCCCTGTCCGCCGTTCAGGCTGACCCCGCCCAGACGCCGGTTCAGCGGGAAGACATGCCGGGTCGTCAGCGTGATCTCATCCGCCAGATCAAAGCCGATCTTGCCAGTGACAGGCCGCGTCGCGCCCGGCTCGAACCGCCAGGCCAGAACCTGGCCATCCGCGGTCACGTCAAGCTGGCGATAGGCCACCGTCGCCAGCAGGTCGAAGGTGCGCTGACGGAACCAGACATCGCCATTGATCACGATGTCTTCGCCCAGGATACGCGGCCCGGCATGGGTCACCTGCCCCTCGGCAATCCGGGCAAACGCGATGGTCAGCAGACCATCGGCGGTGCTTTGGGTCTCGTCCTCGGGGCGCAGCTTGGCCAGGAAACGGCCCGCCAGCAGCGGACGCACATCCTGGAAAGGATCGGTCAGGTCGATCCGCGGCCCGTCACCGATCACATGCACATCGGTCAGCGCAAAGCCTTCCATCGTGTTGTCGGCCAACATCAGGCGCAGCCCGTCTTCGGGGGTGACGTCGTAAAGGTTGGCGTCCAGCGTGTCGGCGTAAAGCGCGGCCAGCCCCTTGACGTTGCCAAGCCCCAGCCGCAGCGCCGACCCCGCGCCGCGCGCGCGCAGCACCAGACGCTCGGGCGAGGCGACCTCATAGCTGCCATAGCGCGTGGGCACATCATCGACCAGGCGCAGACCAACTTCATCGGCGATGTCGATCGCGCTGCGCCCGACCAGATTGACGTCCAGCATGCCGACCGCATCCAGTGCCAGCGTGCCCGCCGCGCCCAGGACACCAGCGGTGATCCCACCCGCCTCGGCCCGGATCGTGGCATCCCCGGTCATCGAGAAGCCCGCCGCCAGCCGCAGATCGCCTGCGCGTTCGGCATAATCCAGCGTGTCACGCGCCAGGAGCCAGACCTCGGCGCCCGGGGCGGTGTCCGCCCGCATCGCGGTGCCCGCTGCCTCGGCGCCCAGGCGCCCACCAAAGGCGAACAGCTTGATCAGCGATCCGGTCACATCCGGGGTATCGCCCAGCAACGCCCCGCCTGACCCGATGACGACCGTGCCGCCCCCTGCCCCGCCGGCCACCGCGCGGCGCAGGATCGTATCACCGCCGGTATACAGATCGACGTTCCCGGCATTCGCCACCACCTGTTCAACGATGATCGCATCTTCCTCGCGCAGGTGGCTGTCGCCGGTTTCGACCACGCTGTCGATGCGCGCGACCTGCACTCGCAGGCCCGTCGGCCCGGTATTGAGCACCGAGCCAAAACGAAGCACCGCCAGCGCGCCATCGGCATTGGCCTGGATCAACGGCACCGTTTGCGCGCCCACGGCCAGTTGGCCACCCACGGTCACCCGCAGGGCACCATCAGTGGCGTTCAGCGTACGGATCAGGTTGTCATCGCCGATCGTGGCGTTGCCGTCGACCGAAACGCCAACCGTGCCCATATCGCTGCGGACCGCCACGTCGTTGCCCGTCAGCAGATCGGCACCAACCGCAACGCCGACGTTACCATCCGACGATGCAATCACGTTGCGCGCGCCAAGACTGGTCTGACCGGATGCCGTCAGCAGCACGTTACCCCCCGTCGACCGGATCGAGACATCCGCAGCCGTCAGGAAAGTGCCATCGACGCCCAGATCGACATCGCCCGAATCCGAACGGATGTCGGCATCGGCGGTCAGATCCTCGGTCCGCATCCGCAGGTCGCCAGCCTGCGTGGTGATCCCCGCGCCGGCCTTCAGCAAGGTCGCGCCGTTCCGCGCGATCAGGTCCAATGCACCAGTGCCGTTCAGCGTGACAAAGTCGATCGTCACGTCGCGGTCGCGCAATAGAAGCGTGGCATCGCCATCCTGCAGTGTCTCGGCCTGGAAGGCCGCCACGGTCAGGTCCAGCCGGCTGGTGCCACCCATGTGCCGACCGGCGGTCAGCTCGGCCCGTTCGGCAATGATCCGGCCATCGGTCAGGTCACGCCCGGCGGAAAGCTGCGTCAACCCGACCGATTGCGCCAGCCCGACCGACAGATCCTGCGCTGCGACGACATTGGTTCTGGACCCCGCGTTGGCGTTCATCAGCGCATTTTCCAGCCGCAGCGTACCAAGGTCGCTGAGGAAGAGCGAGGTGTCGCGCACCGTTCCCAGCAGATCTGCCGCACGATAATCCAGCACCGCCAGATCGGTGACGATCGGCTTGGTCACCGTCCCGAAGGTTCCGTTCGAGATCACCTGCAAAGTGCCGCCTGCGACATCGATCCCGTCCGAGGCGCTGGTGTCGATGCCCTCGGGCAGGTCCAGCACCAGTATCGCATCGGCACCAAAGACCACCGTATCTTGCGACACAAGCCGCATCAGGCTGCCCGGTGCCAGCACGATCCGGCCACCGCCCGCGATCCGCGCGCGCTCCAGCGGCAGGTCCGAATAGGCCTTGAGGTGCACATCGCCCATTCGCGTGATCACCGTCGCGGTCGCCCCGGTCGTATCATCCATGCGGATGCCCAGAAGCGCGTCAACCGTGCCGATCGAGGCCCCATCCAACAGCAGCGCCCCGCCCGAGATGATGCGCGGCACATCCGCGCCCACCAGATCGGTGATCGCCCCCGCCGCCACCAGCGAAACCGCCCCGCCCGAAAAAATCTCGCGCAGCGGCAGGCCGGACACCGGCGCGTGGACGTAAAGCCCCTTGCCCGCCCGCGCCGTCAACGATCCGCCATCCAGAACGTTGACGGTCAGCGGCTTGTCGGCCGCCCCGATCGCGCCCGCATTGCCCGCTTCCAGAATGATCACCCCGCCCTGCACGGCCTGGCTGCCCGTATCGGCATTGTCGACCATGTTGCCATCGATCCGCAGATCCACCCGGCCGGTGCTTTCCACCCGCGAAATCGTCGCGGGGGTCAAAGCCGACAGGAAGATTTCCTGCGTTCCGGCGATTGCGCGCAGCGAACCGAAGGCATTGCCCGCCCCATCGACCGCGTCGAAGGCAAAGTTCAGATCCTCGTTCTGGCGGATGCGGATCTGGCCGGTCACCTCATCGATGACGATGTCCTGACGCTCGGCGCCGAACAGCACCTCAAGGTCGGCATCGGTCAGCGCGCCGGTGCGCCGCTCGATCACATAGGGGTCAAGCAGTTCGCCGATGGAATCCCGCGCGATCAGGGTGATGTTGCCTGCCGCGCGGACGTTCGGATCCTCGACCCGGATCTGGGTATCGCCGGTTTCGCGCACCCGCACCAGGCCCGCGCGCAGCGACCGCTGCAGAGACTCTTCTGACCAGGCGATGGTGTCGGCATAGACCGCATCCAGATCCGCAGGCGCCAGCGTGATGCGGCGGTTCGGATCATAGGCTGTTTCGGCGGCGTTCCAGCCATCGAACAGCGCCTGACGCTCGGCGACATAGGCGTTGATCCGCGCGTCATCCCAACCCGGGATCACGGTGCCGTTTTCCAGCGTCACATCGCGGCGCAGACCAGCCTCAAGCGTGGGGTCAAGGGTGAAGGTCGCGCTGCTGCCCGCCCCGCGCCGTGCCCAATAGTCGTGGTAAAGCTGGGTGCGGTCGTCTTCGATGTTCGCGATCAGATCCGCGGTGCGGCGCGCGATGGCCTCTTCACCGTAAAGCCCCAGTTCGTCAGCCCACAGCTTGCGCAGTTCCTCCAGCGTGCGGATGTCGCGCGTTTCGACATTGTTGCGGTCCAGAATCGAGCCGTCGCGCGCGATCAGCGTCACATCACCGGCCGAAGAGACCACCTCGCGCAGGCCCAGATCGCCGGTCATTTCTTCGACGAACAGGCTGTTGCGTGCCCGCGCGGTCAGCGTACCGCCGTCGGTGTCGATGCGGAAAGGTTGCGCGCCCGAGGTTCCAAGCCCCCCGTCCTCGGCGGTCAGCACAACGTCGGAACCCTTCACGATGGCCCCGTCGCCCACCTGGACGATGCTGCCTTGCGCGGTCAACCGCACCGTGCCGACCTGCGCAGTGGCCGCGCCCGCAGGCCGGCGCAGCGTTTCTGCACGCACAATGTTCATGTTGCCGCGCTGTTCGCGCACATCGATCAGATCGCCCGCGACCAGGCTCAGTGTGCCGGTGGCGGTCTGGTTCAGGCGGAATTCGCCGTCCACGCCACGGATCGACCCGTTCACCGCGCTCAGCACCGTGTCGGCGGTGCTCAGGATCACATCCTTGGATCCCGTCAGGATTGACCCTTGCAACGAGGTCACATTGGTCGAGCCCAGTTCGTTCAGGATCGCAGTCGAGAAGATCACGTTGCCCGTGGTGTTGATGTTCAGTTCGGCCGTGTCAGCCCCGTTGAAATAGATCGAGATCGGATAATCCGCCTTCAGCCGGTGTTCATAGCGCTGCACCGTGACAAGCGTCTCGGTCCATTCGTAATGCCGCCAGCCCGAACCCAGCTTCCACCAGCGCACCGAGTCATGCGTTTTCACCTCGGGCGACTTGGTGAAGGATTCGACATAGTAATTGCCGCGCATCGCATAGGGATAGTCGCCATAGCCCGCCAGCGAGGCGCCGATATAGGGCGCAGAACCCAGCGACTCGGTCTCATCGGTGGTCATGACGCGGGTGTTGACGACCTTCTTGCGCTTGGACCCGGTAATGCCGATCACGATCAGCTCTTCGCGCTTCATGTCCCATTCGCGCGTGGTGCGTTCGGCGGTGACATAGATCAGGTCACGGTTCTGCGTCGGATCATAGCTGGCCGAGCGCCCGCCATTGGCGGTGGTGCGCGACACCAGATCACCCGGCTTGTAAAGCGTCACCGTGATGTCCGTGCCGTCGGGGTTTTCACCGACCTTGTTGGTATAGGCCACCGTGCCGATCGGGCCCGCGTTGTTATAGACCTCCAGCGCGCCGCCGTTACGGACATAATCGGTGATCAGGAAATTGCCGCCCGCCACCGTCTTCGAGGTGTCGGTGATCCGAACCAGCCCGGCCAGGCCGCGCGTACCGTCCTGCTCTCCGCCCAGGTCGATGCGGCGCACCACCAGATCGGTCGTTGCGGCACTGTTGATATTGACCCGGCCGAACCCGTCCAGCGCCTCGATGCGGCCATTGCCGGTCGAGATGATGTTGCCGGTGATCATCACCGTGCCGCCGCGCACATACATGTCGTCCAGCTCAAGCTGGTCGGTGTCGTAGTTGTAATAGACCTTGACGTTGGTGTTGGCGGTAATGTTGGCCGATTTCGCCACCCGCTCGTTTTCCGGGAAGGCCGTGTCATGGATCAGCACCCGGCCCGAGCGGCCGTTTTCCAGCCGCAGCGCGTTCAGCTCCGCCTCAATTCCGGCCAGGATCGTCACATCGAAGGTGCCGGTGCCCGCCTGGATCAGACCGTTGATGTTCAGCACATCCGCGGTGATATAGACGTTGCGCCCCGCACGCAGCCCGCCCTCGGTCGGCAGCAGCACGAAATCGTCGGGGATGTTGACCGGCCCGGTGAAGGGCGCGCCAGGGCCGCTGACGGGCGTCACCACGAACGGGTTGAAGCGCAGCAGATCCTGCCGGGCGGCAAAGTATTCGGCATATTGCCCCTCGGGAGAGGCGCCGATGTTGCGCACACCCGGCTGATAGCCCACGATCACGTCGGCCTTGGCATTCACCCGGATCGTCCGGGCCGAAATGTCGGCGCGGATGTCCACCGAACCCGCGTTCGAATTCACGAAGGCCTCGCCGCGCAGATTCAGCAGATCGCCGCCCACGATGATCGTGCCATCGCCGCGCGCCCCGGTGTCGGGGGTGAAGGTTACCACCTCGATCTTGGGGTCAGAATCATCCTCGCCCGAAATCATGTTGAAGGCATAGGGGCCCGGGCGATAGCCCGACTGCACCCGCACCTCATCGGTATTGGCCACCAACACGTCATTAAGCGTGATCCGCCCGCCCGCTGCGGTGGGAATGGTCATGCTGTCGGTTTCCAGCCAGGCGCCGCTTTCGATCCAAACCTTGATCAGCGCATCACCCGGCGCGTTCAACTCGCCCGTCTGCGTGCCCTGCACATAATCGGCGCGCATCACGATGTTGCCCTCGACGGCGATGATCGGGTCCAGCTTGACCCAGTCCACCCGCAGCCCGGCAACGCCCGCCTGCCGCGCCCGCAGCGTCGAAAGTTCGGAAATCCAGGCCTGCCGGATCGGATCGGTGCTGGACACCAGATTGCCCGAACCATCGCGCACATCGCCCGCGCTGCTGGTCAGGTAGGGGTTGGCCAGATAGCCGTTGATCTCGTTGATCCGGTTCTGCAGATCGACCGCGGGGGCGACGTTTCGCGTCACCGTCCAGCCGATATCGTCGGCCCAGGCATTGTCATAGACCGCATCGGGGTTGCCCTCTTGCGAGGTCTGGTCGTTCAGCAGCGTGTAGTTGCCCGCGCCGTCAAGGCCCAGGATCAGAACCTGCTTGTTGCGCGACCCGGCGCGGACATGGCCATTGACCAGGATCCCGTCGGTATTGGTGTCGATGCTGCGCCCGGTCTCGATGTCCAGGCTAACGTCGCCCGCGCCGACCAGACCGGCGAAAAAGTTCGCCACCTCGGCCAGTACCTCGCGGTACAGGTCCTTGCCCCGGCCATAGCCCAGCACATCGCGGCTACCTGCTTCGGACAACAGATAGACGTCGCGCACCGAGGTGACCCTGGCCCCCTCGCCGATGTCGACCAGCGAGTTGGTGTTGGCGATCGCATCGGCCACCGGGTCGATGTTGATCGGGAAGGCGGTCTTGTTGTAGGCGCGCGCCTCGGCGCGCAACTTCACGGTCTGCACCGCGTTCTTGACATGGCCCGCCATCAGCCGGACATCGCCCAGTGATTCCAGATCGGCGCCACTGGTCAGCCGGATCGTGTTGGCCGCGTTATAGCTCGCCCGCGTGATCGAGGTCGCCGCCCCCGCCAGACCATAGGATTTGGTATCCACCTCGGACCGCAGATCGGCATTGCCACCATTATAGATCGCCATTTCGCCCAGGCCCAGCAGCGTGGCCGCACCGATCGTCACAGTGGCGTTGTTGGTCCGCACCTGCACGTTGGAATCGCCCACCGGCACCGCCACCGCGCCGCCCGCATCCAGGAACAGCCGGTCCGACAGCACCATGTTGGTCGTAATGCCAAGGTTGAACGTGCCCGGGTTGAAGGCATCACCCGTCTGCACGATCTGCGCGCCCGAATTCACATCCAGATCGGTCGTGGCATCCACCGTCACCCGCGACACCATCGCCGGAACGTCGATCGCCCCGCCCGAAGCCGATTTGATGTTGTAATCGCGATAAGGCCGCGTCACGCCATTGGCGGCGGAAATGTCCAGATCGCGGGCAAAGACCTTGGTCTGCCCGCCGATCGTGGTTCCGACCTGGCTGGCAACCTCGGTCCGGGTCTTCGCGCCCGAGGCACCGATCAGCGCACCCGCGCGGTTGTCCAGCACACTGTCGACGCGCGCCGCATGCCCGGCCGCGATCACGACCGAGGCCGTGTCCGAAGCCACCGTCGCAGCCCCCGTGGTGCCAATGTCGGTACGCGTGCGGGTGCGTACGTTGACCAACGCCTCCGCGCCCGAGCCCTGCACAACCCCGCCCGACCCCGAGGTCAGATCCACCGCCATGTCGGGTGCGTTCGACGAGGTGATGCTGACCGCGCCACGCGCGGCGATTTCGCCCTGTTGCACCGTGGTCACAACCGAGGCGGTCCGCCCCGCCGATTGCCCGGTCTGCGCCAGAACCAGCCCGACCGCCGCAACGCCAAAGGATTTGCCATTGGCAATCGCACGGCTTCTGGCGGCGGCGGCGTCACTCAGGATCGTGACGGTGCCCGCCGCGTTGATCACGCCGCTGATCGTCGTGGCCACGTCATAATCCAGCCAGGCCCGCGCATCCGCACCATTGCCCGACAGGATCCCGCCCGAGGAAGATATTGCCCGCGCCCAGGAATTGGTGCCGCTCAGCGCGTCGATCCCGGTCGAAAGGTTCACCGTGGTCGCGCTGATGGAACCGCCCGCCAGCGTCGTCGCCACGCTGGACGCCATCTGCGCCCGCGCGACCGAAGCCCCGATCGCAAGGCCCCCCGCCACCGAAATCCCTTTGGCATCTGCCTCGGCCCGGGCCTGGCTGCGGTTCGAAAGGGTCAGGCTTTGTGCCCGCACCGTGGTGTTGGTTAGCGCCACGCGCTGTTCGCCCTGGCTTTCGGCCGTGGCAGAGGCGCCGTTGCCCGCCAGGAACGCCCCGCCGGTCGCGCCTTCGGCCTCGGCGCGCACGACGCTTCCATCACGCGCCCGCAGGCTGACGGTCGTCGCCTCGATCCGGCTGGCGGCGCCATCCGTTCCGCCCAGGCTGATCAGCGTCTGACCCTGGTTGCGCACCGTGGCCACCGCGGCGCCCACACCCCCAAGGCCAGAGACCGAAAGGTTGTAGACCTCGGCTTTGACGCTGTCGGTGCGCTCGGCCGTGATCGTCAGCGATCCGGCGCGCTGCGCGCTCAGACCGCCCAGGACCGCGCCGGGTGCAGCCACGATCCGCGCATCGGCGCTGGCCGACACCGCCGAAATCCCGGCCGCAGCCCCCGCCGTGCCCGAGGCCGCGACAGAGGCCACGCGGCTGTCCACCGCAAGCCCACCGTTCAGCCCCGCAATCCGCGAGACAAGCGTGATCGCCCCATCCGAGCGAATCTGCGCATTGCGCCCGATCTGCACGCTGCTGTCGGTCTCGACCGTGACAACCCCGACCGCGGCCGAGATGCCCACCAGCCCGCCCGACAGGCTGCCCACGCGCTGCACCACCTTCAGCTCGCCCAGCGAGGACAGCGTGACCGCGCCCGCAGCCTCCAGCACGGCAGCGTCACCCAGAGACACGCCGATGCCATCCACCGCCGCAACACCAGAGACATCGACCGCCTGCCGCGCCGCCACCATCCGGGCGCGCGTATCCGCGCCGCCCGCATAGGCCGCCAGATCCGAGGCGCGGCCCTTGTCGCCCGCGCTGCCGGTATCCTGATCCTCGTTCAGGCTGCGCTGGATATCGGCCAGCGCCGCATCGCGGTCGGATTTACCGTCCTGCGCAAGACCGCCGATCTCGATCACCGAGGTCGCTGCCGACAAGCCGCCAAGACCGATGCCGCCCACGCCAACGGTTGATGCCACGTCGCGCTGCGCCAGCGCCGCCGCCGTCAGACTGCCCGCCGCGCGCACCTGCGCCCCCGCCCCGATCCGCACGGCGGTATTGGCCGCAAAATTCACATAGTCCAGCGAGGCCCCCGCCCCGACGGCGCCCGCGCCAAGACTGCCCGACTGGCCGGCGATCCGGCTGACCTCGGTTGCGCGCAACCCAAGGTTGCGGCCCGCGCGCACAGTGCTTCCCGCGCCGATATCGACGCGCGTGTCGGACTGCACCAGATTGACATTGGCCGCCAGCGCCACGCCCACAAAACCGCCCGCCGCACTTGCGGCATAGCCTTCGGTTGTGTTTTCGGTGCGCGCGCCCAGCGTCACATCCTGCGCCGCCGACAGCAGGCTGCGCGCGGTCAGCGTCTCGCCGGCGGTCGTGTCGGGACGATCCTCGACCACGATTTCAGAGGTCGTATCAAGCACGTTGATGGTAAAGCCGCCGGCCGCCGCACCGGCGCCGCCCGCAACCCCACCCGCAACGGTGAACAGGTCGGTCCTGGCCAGGGTGCCAAAGCTTAGCGCGCCCGCCGCATTGCGCAGCCCCGCATCCACCTGCGAGCCCAGAACCGCGATCCGTGCCTTTGAAGTGACAACATTCACATCGACACTGCCCGCCGCCCCGACAAAGCCGCCACCGACGCCCAGAACCCAGGCGTCCAGCGCGGTATCGACCGTGGCATTGGCCGTCACATGGCGCGCGGCCGCGACATTGCCAAAGTTCAGCTCGATCTCGGCAGTGCTGGCGATCAGGTTGTTGCCCGAAGCCGCACCGGCCGAATAACCACCGCCGACCGCGACGCCCAGGGTATAGGCCTCGATGTCGTTGACCACATCGGCGCGCAGGATCGTGTCCTGCGCCAGGTTGGCCAGCGGCTCGCCCTCGGCGTCAAAGACCGCGCCGATTTCGCGCGCGGGATCATTGGCCGGATCGGTCTCACCGGCCAGCGGACCGTTCACGATCGCGGCACGGGCGCCGGTACCCCCGCCGATCTGCACGCGCGCCACATCCGACACCACGTTGAAGGTCAAAAGCCCCGACACCGCCGCCAGCAAACCACCGGCCGCGTTCACCGTCACCACATCGATCGTGGTATTGGCCAGCGCGTCAAAGCCCGCCCCGCGGAACGTGCCCAGACGGCCATCGCTGATCGCGGTTTCCCCCAGCGCGATCAGGCGAGAACCGTCCGCGATCCCCGCCGTGATCGCATTCGCGGTTTCATTGACCGAAACCGCAACGCCGATCCCCGCCGCCCCGACCGAAAAGTTCAGGTTCACGCCGGCGCCGTTCGAGTCACCCTGTTCCAGATCGTCTTCGGTGGCCGAAAGGGTGATCGTGTTGGTGCCCGCCGCGCGCACCAGCGCGCTGCCGCGCGTCAGCACGTCAGAGCCGCCGAAACCGGTTTCCGCGCCGGTGTTGCGGATCAGCGCCGAAACGGTGTTCTTCGCGCTGTTGCCGACGCCAGTGCCGACCAGCGCCACACCGATCGTCGCCGCCCCGCCGACCGCGATGCCCGACATCGCGGTATTGGCATTGGCCAGCAGCCGCAGATCACCATCCGCGCGCAAGGTGCTCGCGTCAATATCGGCCAGCACATTCATGCGCGACACGTTGGTGGTCACGCCCATGCCGCCCGCAAAGAAGCCGCCGACCGACAGCGCGCCCGCATTGGCGCTAAGTTTGTTGGACACATCCGCCGCGACCTGCACGGCGCTGGCGTGCACCGTCGCCCGCCGCAGCGCCGCCGTGACGGACCCTTGTGCCACATTCACCGCCACGCTGCCGCCAAAGGCGCCCTTGCCGCCGCCCGCGGCCGCCGCCACGACCGACAGCAGTTCGACTTCGTTGCTGGCCAGCACATCGACCCGGCCCGCATCCCACAGCGGACGCGCCGCGATGGCAGGTTCGGACAGCGCGGTATTCACCCGCACCGCCTCGATCGCGGCCTCGTTGCGATCTGCCAAAACCGACACGCCAAAGGCGCCCCCCACACCGGCCACGCCGCCGACCGCGACGACGCCCGCCAACGCATTGATCGTGCCCGACTGATCGGCGCTGACCAGAACATCGCCGCCCTCGGTCAGCAGGATCGCATCCTCTACCTGACCATCGCCATCGGTATCCGCACCGATCACGCGCGACAACACCGCGCGGTCAAAGACGTTGACCAGGATCGACCCGGCCCCGCCCACGGTGCCCGCGCCGCCAAGCGCCACGCCCAGCGTGTCGATCGTGCCGCGCTGGCTGGCGGCAACGCGCATATCGACGCCATTGGTGCGCGCGGTCGCGGCCTCGGGGATGACCAGCTCGGCCTCGGTCCGGCCAAACAACAGGTTGACGCCAATGCCCACGCCCACGCCCACGTTGCCGCTGGCCGCCAGCGTTCCCGCGAACGAACGGATGTTGGACACTTCGGTTGTGGCGATGTCGATGCCCGCAACCTCGATATCAGGGGCCGACAGCGCCAGCCGCGCGCGCGTCACATCATTGGCCGCATTCAGGTCGATCGAGCCCTGATAGCCCCCGCGATCGCGGATCGCCGCCAGCGCGCCATCGCGCTGCGCATTCGCCTCGGCGGTGCCATCGGCGGCGGGGTCGCTGGTCTCGCCCTCTTCCGGGGCGCTGGCCGCGGGCGTGGCGGTGACCGGTACGCTGGCCGCATCCGATGGCGGCTTGCCGATCTGGGTATAGACGAAGGACCCCGCCACAGCCGTGCTGCCCGAGGCCGCGCCCGCAATGGCGATCGCGTCGATGCTGGCCCGGTTCGAGGCCGAGACATTCAGCGCGCCGCCAAAGATACGCGCGTTGGCGACCAGATCGGTGGTCACCGTATCCTGGATCACCGCAACCGTCACCGCGGCCCCCACCGCCGTGCTGCCCGACCCCGCGGCCGAGCCCGACAGGATGCGGATCGTGCTGGTCTTGTCCGCCGCCAGCGTAATCGCGCGCGGATCGGCGGCCACCGCCGGGGTGTCCGGCGTTTCCGCGATCGCCTCGGTACCCGCGACAAAGCTGCTGCCATCCGCTGTCACGCGGGTCTTGTTGCCGATATAGCCGACCGAGATCGACCCGGCCACCGCCACACTGCCGCCCGAGACCGCCAGCCCGACCGAAAGCGATTCAATCAGCGCCGCATTCGCCGACAGCAGCGACAGATCGCCCCCGCGCGCGGTCAGGCCCGCGCCATTCGCCTGCACGACCGTGTCGTGAACGATGACATTGGCGGCCAGCGCCGCGCCCACGCCCGAGCCGCCCGACGACAGCGCCGCGCCGCCCGCAAGGCTTTGGATCGTCTGCGCGTCGGTCGCCTTCAGCGCCAGCACGCCGCCCGCCTCCAGCGTCGCGCCATTGGCCGAGGTCCGGGTCTGCCCGGTGGACACATTGACCGTCGCCGCCCCGCCGATCGAATTGTTGCCCGAGGCCGAGACCGCCACCGCGGCGGTCTGGATCGTGCCACTGGCCCTGGCCTCGGCCAGGATGTCGCCGCGGGTGGTGATCCGGGCCCCGTCCAGCGTGACGATAGTATCATTGGCGATCAACAGGTTCAGCGTCGCGGCAAAGCCGCCCGCGCCGCGCCCTGACCCGGCCACACCGCCGCCAAGGCTGCGGATGATCCGGGTGTTGTCCGCCAAAAGCTGGACAGACTCCGCCTGGGAAATCGTGCTGCCTTCGACCGAGGTGGTCAACCCCGCCGTGATCGTGTTGCCCGACAGACCGACGCCCACCGCCGTGCCTTCGCCCGCAACGGCACCCGCGACCGCCAGCGTGCCGATCAGGCTTTGGCTTTCGGCGCTGACGTTGACCGCGCCCAGGGTCGGCGCCTCGGTGCCCTCGGGGGCATCGGCGGTCAGATCGCGCGCGGCGACATCGGTGTTCACCAGTTCCGCGCCCGAGGAAATGACAATGACATTGGCCGTCAGCGCACCGCCCACGGCGGTCTTGCGCCCGATCGTCAGCGCCCCCGCCAGCGACCAGATCTGATTATCTTCCACGGCGGTGATCGAAAGGCTGCCCGCCTTGATGCCCATGCGCGGCCCGCTGTCATTGCCGACCCGCGCCTGCGCGCCCCCGGTGATCGTGTTCACCGCAACGCCACCCGCCAGCGCGGTCTTGCCCGCGCCGACCGAGACGGCAAAGCCGAAGACCTGTGCGCGGCTCAGCGCCGCGATCCGCAGCGCGTCCGCCTCGATCAGCGTTGCGCCCGACACGCGGGTCCGGGCACCCCGGTCAACCACGTTGACCGCGATGCCGATACCCACGCCCGCCCCTTCCGAGGCGGTCATGTTGATCGAAACCGCGCCGCCAACGCCCACCGTCAGCGAGCGATCCCTGGCCTCAAGGCCGATATCGCCCACGCCGGTCAGCGTCGCATCCACCACATCGGTGCGCGTCTCGCCGGTCAGAACATTGACCGCTACCGAACCGGCCAGCGTCACCTTGCCGTTCGAGGACCCCGCGCCGCCCACCGCCACGCCCACCACGACCGACGTGTCATCGGCGCGCACGGCGATGCTGTCGGCCGAAATCGTCGCCCCGCGCAGCAATGCCAGCACGTCACGTTCATCCACCGTGACCGCAAAGGCCCCGGCCAGCGCGTTGTTTTTCTGCGTCGTGCCAAGGCCCGCCGAAACCGCGCCAGCCCCGGTGATCCCGTAAGAGGTGTTCTGCGCCGTCAGCGTCAGCGCGCCGGTCAGGTCGATCCGCGCGTTGCTGGCGATCTCGGCCACGGTTTCGTTGCGCAGCATCAGGTTGACGGTCGCTGCCCCCGCTACGCCCCAGCCGGTCTTCGACTGCGCGCCCCCGGAATCGTCAGGCGCATCGACGCCGTTCTGGGCGCTGAGCGCGTCGGTCTCGTCCTCGGCAAACAGCCAGGACGGGATGATCATGTCCTCGTCGTTGGTCTCATCCGCCGGGGGCGTCGGGCTGTCATCAACCGGCTTGCCGCTGACGCGCGAGCCCGCCACCGAGGTAGCCACCGTGATCGCCTGATTGTCGGCGGTGATTGTCAGCGTGTCGGCGATGATGCGCGTCTCGCCCGCGGTGCCCGTCAGCGCCGTGCCGCGATCCGCAGGCCCGATGCCGGCGTAAAGCTGCCGCTTGGCAAAGTTCACAACACCCGAAGCGCCGACGCTGACCGCACCATCCGATCCGGCAAAGGCCCCGGCCAGACCGATGATCACGCTGTCGTCGCGCGCGCCGATGGTCAGATCGCCGGTGGTGACGACCGCCTGATCGGACAGTCGCGCCACAGTGACGTTTTCCACCGCCTGCGCCGCGATCGCGGCGTTGATCGCCACATTGGCGGCTGACCCGCCCGCATAGACCAGGTTGAACACGATAGCGCGGTTGTGCGCGTCAATGTCCAGCGTTTCGGCCGTGATCTGGGCGTTGCCCTCGATCAGCGCCTCAACGCGGGATGCGGTGCGCGCCACAGTCGCGGCCCCGCCCACGGTATTGGCAACGTTATCGTTCGATTCCAGTGGGTTGGTAACGGTACGCAGATCCGTCGGGAAGTTCTGCATATGGGTGTAAAGCCCGCGCTGAACAGCATTGACACTGACCGCGCCGGCCAGCATCGGTTCGCCCTCGGGGTTTTCGGCGGACAGGTCGATTTTCGCCCCGTCACGGATCACCGCGCGCGTGGTGTTGTCTGTGTTGAACACATTGACCGACACCGCCACCGCAAGGTTTTGCGACTTTGTCTCGCCACCCTCGGGGGCATCCACCTCATTCTGTTCGGCATAGGCGCCGGTATAGGTGGTCAGATAATTACCCAGATCGGCGAGCGCCATGACATCGGGCAGTTCCGGGGCGGGGGCCGCCTCGGCGTTTTCGTCAACCTCGCCTTCAATCAGGCTGAATTCCGACACGGCAGTGGCGAAATCGACGAAGGCGTCGCGCACATCGGTGAAGCGGTTGAATTCTGGATAAAGCGTCTGCGCGTTCACGTTGACCGCGGTGGCCTGGGTAATCGTGGCATTGCTGCCGATCTCGGCCACGGTCTCGCCGCTCATCAGCATGACCGAGCCATTGAGGAACACTGCATTGCCGTATTGACCGACCAGATCTTCCTTTGTCACGGTCGGCTGACCCGCTTCGGCGAGCGCGGCGTTGATGCGCGCAAGCTCTGCCTCGGCCACGCGGTCAAGGAAGCCCATCGAGGCGTCGATGTTACGCGACAATTCCGTGCCCCCCTCGGCCGTGCCGGCAAAGCGCAGGACCGAGGTTACATTGACCGCCCCCAGTGTCCCGGTCTGCACCGAGGTCGGCCCCAGCGCCACCAACGCGCGATCGTTGGCCAGATCACGCCACTTGCCACCCAGCGTCGCATAGGTGTCGTCGCGGTCGATCTGCAGGTCGAAGGACAGGCCAAAGGCAAAGCCCGGTTTCTTTTCCTCGTCCGGGTTTTCGTCTTCCTTCTTCTTGCCCGACAGTCGTTCCTTGATCGAATTGGTCACCTCGGTGACCTTGGACTTCAGCGCCGTGACCGGGGCGGTATTGTTGATCGCGGTCTTTAGCGGGTCGGCCAGCCCCAGCGTCGATGATGTGGTATGTGCCTTGCCGAAATACAGCGTCTCGGCATCCAGATTAAGATCGCCCCGGGTACGGATCGTGCCGCCAAGGGCAGCCTCGGTCAGGGCATTGCCGATCTCGACGTTCAGCGCGACAGCGCCCTTGCCATCCATGCCCGCATTCGACACGACCGAGGTCGCATGGTTGCGCGTGCTCAGCGCCGCCACATCCAGCCTGCCCGCAGAGGTGATGCTGCCGCCGTCCACCACCAGCTGGTTGCGCAGCGCATGGACCGCCACGATCACACCAATGGAAATTCCCGCGACCTTCGACGGCGCGATCGAAACGTTCAGGTTCTCGCTGGCCGTGCTGCGCACCGCAATGTCACGCGCCGCCCCCGTCGTCCCCCCGATCGAGCGCAGGTCAGAATTGCGGATCTGCACGCGGGCATCGGTATTGGTGACCGAAACGCCAACGCCAAGCGCATAGGCCTTGGGCGCGATCGCCACATCAGTCTGGGCATGGGCATGAACGAAGATCGCGTCCTGCGAGGGGTCGAAGGCGGTGGGCAGCGTCACGTTGAACGCAGGCCCCGTGGTGCCGAACAACGAAAGCCCGCCTTCCAGAAGGCCGTCCGCCGCAAAGATCCCGCGTGTTTCGGTGTCGCCGGTGAAATCGCTGGCGACCGTCAGCGCCTTGCCCTTCCAGTTGCCGTCAGCGGTGATGTCGCTGTCGGTGATCACGATCCGCGCATCGGCGGCCATCACCTGCACCTGCACGGGAATCGCGGCCTGCAGCGACTGAAGCCCCTGCTCCATCACGCTGATCACGGTATCCTCGACCGTGCCGAGGAAATCGATCAGCTGGTCCTCGACGCTGGCCTGCTGGCCCTCGTAATCCTCAAGCTGCTGTTCTTCCAGCGCGGCGTCATCCGCGCCCAGGATGTTGGCGGTCCTGGCCGTCGCGCTGATCACCACGGCGCCCGCGCTGATCGACGCGTTTTCCAGCCGGATCAGGGCCTTGTTGCTTTCGACATTGATGTTCCAGCGCGGATCGTCGGTCCCATCGCGCGCGATCAGCGCGACCAGCCCGCCGCCCGTGGCCCCCGACCCGGTGGCCCGGATGCTGGACGCGTTCTGCATCACGATCGCCGGGGCCGAGACGACGACGTTCCCGGCAGTGGCCGCCCCGCCGCCGCGGCGGCTGTCGATGGCCGCATTGGCGCGCATCACCACGCCCTCATCGGCCGAAATCAGCAGATCGCCGCCCTCGGTCCGCAAGGTGCCCGTCACCTCGACGGTTTCGCCCGACAGCCAGGAATAGCCGTTAGTCCCACCGCCATGGGTCAGCAGCGCGCCCTGCGCCACGATCGAGGGCGTGGCCAGCGTGACCGCGCCGGACGGATCAAAGGTGGAATCCTCGGCCTTTGCCTCGATGAAAACGAACCCGCCATTGCCTGCGACCGACTGGGCATTGATCACCATCCCTGCGTCCATCCGGGCCGAGCCTTCGGCGAACAGCAGGACCGAACCCGCCGCATCGGCGTTGGCGGCGCCGGTGACGTTGATGACGCCGGATTTCAGCGTGATATCGCCCTCGGACTTGCCCGTCACCACACCGCCCGCGCCGTTGCGGCGCGCGGTGATCTGGCCCGAAATCTCGGTTCCGCCCGTGCCCGAGGTAAAGCGCAGGACACCGCCCTGGGTCGACACACCGCTGGCCTGTTCGATCGCCTCGGTATTGACGACCGACACCACGCCGGCCGCGTCGGGCGCCGTATCGACCACGTTGATCTGCCCGCCCAGCAACATCCGTGCGCCCGCGCGCAGATCAAGGCGGCTGGCGTTGATCACGCCATAGGTTTCGATACTGGCCGCGGACAGATCTTCGGTGCCCCCGAACAGACGCTCGGCATAGCTGGAGTTGCCCGTGGCCGCTTCGTCCAACAGCGCCTGACCAAAGGCCTGGGTCGCGGTCGACATCGTCAGACGGCTGGCATTGATCACGCCGCTGGCGCCGACGACAAAGCCGTTCGGGTCCACGATGAAGACATTGCTGCCGCCCGTGGCGCTGCCCGGCGCGCCGGCGAAGGTGTTCAGCGTGCCGTCAATCCGGCTGGGCGTGCTGCCCACGCTTTGCACCACGTTGACCAGCGCCTTGGCGCCGGTCGGCTGATACAGGTTCACCGTGGTGCCAATGTTTACGTTGAATTCGCTGAAGGCGTTATAGGCGATGCCCGCGCCGCTGACGGTGGTGGTGGTGACGTCGGTGACCCCGCCAGTGGTTGCAACCGTCGTGGCGGTCGCGCCACTGGCGATCACATCGGCATAGGCCGGAAGGCTTGGCGCAACCGCCACCGCAAAGCTGGAGACATAGGCAACCGAACGCGCCAGAACCCCGCGCAGCCTGCCCGCCCTGGCATGAACCAATTGTGCCATGTCCGATACTCCAACCCATCAAACTGCCCGAACCCGGGCAAAACAGCGAGCGCCGGTCAACCGGCGCCCGCCCGCATCAATTCGCGGGGCGAATGGCCGCAACCGCTTCGCCGAAACCCGCAACTTCGGCGCGCACGATCACCGGCTCGGCCGCGATGTCGGGGCGATAGCCGAACAGGATGCCCCCGGCTTCGGCGAATTTGGCCATCTCGTCGGCCTCGATCGACAACGCCGCCTCGCACAGATCACCCATGCAACGCTGCCAGATCATCTCGCGCTGCTCTTCTTCATCCTTGCCTTCCAGCCGGTAGACCGCACCACCCGGCAGGTAGACGCCGATCGGCACCTGCGCCAACAGGATCGCCGTGTCCTCGGCCGCAGGCAGCGCGATGAAGCGGACCACCAGTTCGTTCGTATCCGCGCGGCTGAGCTCCTGCACGATGCGGCAGACGTTACGCGAGGTGGTGACCGCCTCGCATTGCACGACCCAATCGCCATAGGCGGTGTTGTTCGCGATCTCGCTGCCGCCGGTGGCCGCGGCCACGCCTTCGGAACCCGGCTTTGCGAGGGGCTTTGGATCCTCGGCAAGCGCGGGGGCCGCCAGCAGGGAGGCAGCGAGGATTGTGCCCAGAAGTCTTTTCACGTGGTCTCTCCGTCGTTCAGTCAAAATCTGTAATCAAAGCCGGCATAGAACCGGCCGCCACCCTGATCATCGGTGCCAAGCGTCTCGCGCAGGGGCACACCCACCATCACCAGCCCGCTCAGATCCGCGCCCATATCGATGCGCGCGCCCGCGCCGACCGACAGCAAAAGGTCCTGATCCATGTTGATGCTGCCATCGGTCCGGTAGGGCACGACCAACGCACCATCGGCAAAGGCGAAGGGCGTGACGCGAACCCGTTCACCCAGATCCCAGGGCACCAGACGCGAAATCTGGGTGTGCAGGATCACGCCGCTGTCACCGCTGCGGATGTTATTGGCATAGCCGCGCATCGTGGAAATGCCGCCCGCGCTGATCAGGCGCGGCACCGGCAGGTTCTGGTCCGGGGCCAGCTGCACGATCGCGGATGCCTCAAAGCCCAGCGTCTCGCCCACCCGGCGCGCATAATTGGCACTACCGAACACCAGCGCATAGCTGCCCTCGGTTTCCGAGGTTTCCAGCGTGTCCGATGCGCCAATCTTCAGCCCCGCCGAAAGCGACAGACTTTGCCGGTCCCATTTGCGCGACCAGGACAGCTGCGGCACGATCTCGATCAGGGTTGTGGTCTGGAACGGCACATCGCCCAGCGTCGAAGTTGTATCCTCGGCCACCAGCGAGATGTCGAACATGAAATGGCGGTCCGGCTGCACGCGGAACGGCACGCGATAGCCCACCGAAGCCTGGACCGTATCCGACACGATGTCGAGCACGGCGAAATCGGCGCGGATCACGTTGGAATTGGTATAGCTGAGCGTCGCGGTCATCCGTCCGCCCTGCCAGCCGCCCACGGGCCGCGAATAGCCAAGCGCGCCGGAATAGCTGCCCTCGGATCCCTGCAACTGAAACGACAGCGTGTCGCGAATACCTGACACATTGGCCCAGCGGCCCGCGATTGTCGCGCGGATCTCGCCGGTTTCCTCGGTGCCGAAATTGTCAAGCGAGCCCGTCCAGGTGAACCGTTCGGGCACGTCGCCGCCGATCACCGCGTTCACGGTGCCGGCCGCCTCACCCGGGCCGAATGTCAGCTGTGGCACGAAATCATGGGCCAGCTCAAAGATACGCAGGTCACGTTCCAGCGCCTCATAATCAGGCCTTTCGCCTTCCGCGACCGACAGGTTGCGGCGGATGAAATCGGCGCGGGTGCCACCCAGCGGTTCAACCTGCACCGCGCCGATCTCGGCCTCGATCAGGTCCAGCTTGACGATGCCGTCGGGCACCTCTTGCGGCAAAAGCACCGCGCGCGCGGTCACGACCCCCGACAGGACGTAAAGCCGGTCGATATCGGCCAGCATCTTCTGAACGTCATCAAAGGTGATCGGGCGGTTCAGATAGGGGGCGACCGCGCCCTGCAACTGGCCCTCGGTCAGGTAGATCGAGTCCGAAAAGGTCACGCCACGCAAGGTAAATGTTTCGGCCTGCGCGGCCTGCACCGCCAGCCCCAGAACCGCAGCCAGAACCAGACCCCGCCAGCGCGTCATCGGCTTCCTCCTGCTGCATCCAGTGCCGCCGTGATCCCCATCAGCGACAGATCGAACGCCACCACCGGCCCATCGAGCCGCGCGCGATAGCGGATCTGCGCCGCGCGCCCGGTCTTCCACGCGGCCAGATCGACCGCCGCAAGGCGCAGTTCGGCGCGACAGTTTTCAGGGCTGCAGACCAGCCAGCGCGCAGCCAGCGCATCCGATCCGCCGTGCTGCAGATAAAGCCCCGAGGCCAGATGCACGCCCGCCGGCACGACCACCTGGACAAGCGCCCCCGACGTATCGGTGTCGGGCCGCATCATCACGGTTGCAAGCCAGCTGCGATCATCGGCCATCAGGCTTTGCGCGATGACACAAGCGGCCTGACCATCACAGGCCAGGTCCCAATCGCCAAATTGCTGCGCGGAAAAAGCGGGATCAGCGGCGGCAAGGCCCATGGCAAATACGCACGCAGGCCCGGACAAACGGACCTTGGAAACACACCTTGAAAAGGCAACCCTCACATGAAGCCGCAAACCCGCACCATAAAGACATGAAACGAAAATTCCATTAACTTTTGGATAATCTTTATTCTTCGGTCAACTCTTTTGTTGCCATTGCGCGTCTTTTTTAAACTTTAAGATATATCTTTTCGTCCTGCGGCTGTCCGGGCACCAGGTTTCGGGAAACGGATCGCCCCGGCAGGATCAGTGATCGGCCCGCACTAACGAAAACCTGTGGCAAGGCCGGTCCCAACCTCACGGCGCGTGTAGAGATCGGCGGGGCCGCGGGGGCCCGCGGTCAGATCGCCACGCAATCGGCGTAGTGGCGCGTGATGCCGTCGGGGCCGGTTTCCATCACCAGGCCGTGGATATCAGTTTCGAAGCCCGGGCATTCGCGCGCGAAATCGCGGTTGAAGCGCAGGTAATCCACGATCTGGGCGTTGAATGTCTCGCCCGGGATCAGCAGCGGAATGCCCGGCGGATAGGGGGTGACAAGGCTGGTCGTGATCCGGCCCTCCAGATCGTCGATCAGCACGCGTTCGGTCTGACGCCGGGCGATGTGCGAAAACGCCTCGGTGGGGGTCATCGCGGGGTGATGATCGCTCAGATAGATCTCGGTCGACAGGCGGGCCACGTCGTATTTGGCATAAAGCGCGTGGACATGCTGGCTAAGATCGCGCAGGCCCATGCGTTCATAACGCGGATGCTTGGCGCAGAATTCCGGCATCACGCGCCACAGCGGCTGGTTGCGGTCGTAGTCGTCCTTGAACTGCTGCAGCGCGGCCAGAAGCGTGTTCCAGCGGCCCTTGGTGATGCCGATGGTGAACAGGATGAAAAAGCTGTAAAGCCCGGTCTTTTCCACCACGACGCCATGTTCGGTCAGGTATTTCGACACGATCGAGGCGGGGATGCCCGTCGCATCAAAGCGCCCGTCGATATCCAGACCGGGGGTAATGATCGTGGCCTTGATCGGGTCCAGCATGTTGAAGCCCGGGGCCATGTCGCCAAAGCCGTGCCAGGCATCCTCACCATCGCGTTGCACGCCTTCGGAATCGGTGCGGCGCAGGACCCAGTCCTTGGTGCGGCCGATCCCTTCCTCGGACAGCTCATCCGGGCCCCAGACCTTGAACCACCAGTCCTTGTCGCCGAATTCCTCATCAACCTTGCGCATGGCGCGGCGGAAATCCAGCGCCTCAAGGATCGATTCCTCGACCAGCGCGGTGCCGCCGGGCGGTTCCATCATCGCGGCCGCCACGTCGCAGCTGGCGATGATCGAATATTGCGGGCTGGTCGAGGTGTGCATCAGATAGGCTTCGTTGAACAGATGCCGGTCCAGTTTCACCTCTTCGCTGTCCTGCACAAGGATGTGGCTGGCCTGCGAAATCCCCGCCAGCAGCTTGTGGATCGACTGGGTCGCATAGGTCACCGAATGTTTCGTACGGGCCCGCTTGCGCCCCATGGCGTGATAGGTGCCATAGAAAGGGTGAAAGGCCGCGTGCGGCAGCCAGGCTTCGTCGAAATGCAGGTTCTCGACATAGCCATCCAGCATACCCTTGATTTCCTCGGTGTTGTACAGAACCCCGTCATAGGTCGATTGCGTCAGCGTCATCACCCGCGGCTTGACCGCATCGGCGTCGACGCCCGCCAGCAGCGGATTGGCGCGGATCTTGGCGCGGATCGATTCGGGCTCAAACTCGGAATGCGCGATGGGGCCGATGATGCCCCAGTGGTTGCGCGTGGGCCGCAGGAACACCGGGATGGCGCCGGTCATGATGATCGCGTGCAGGATCGACTTGTGGCAGTTGCGGTCCACCACCACCACATCGCCCGGCGCGACGGTATGGTGCCAGACCATCTTGTTGCTGGTGCTGGTGCCGTTGGTCACAAAGAAACAGTGATCGGCATTGAAGATCCGCGCGGCATTGCGTTCGGATGCGCCGATGGCGCCGTTGTGATCCAGCAGCTGGCCCAGTTCCTCAACCGCGTTGCAGACATCGGCACGCAGCATGTTTTCGCCGTAGAACTGGTGGTACATCTGCCCGATGGGCGATTTCAGAAAGGCCACGCCCCCCGAATGGCCGGGACAATGCCACGAATAGGACCCGTCCTCGGCATAATCCAGAAGTGCCCTGAAGAACGGCGGCTGGATGCCTTCCAGATAGTTCTTCGCCTCGCGCAGGATGTGCCTGGCCACGAATTCGGGCGTGTCCTCGAACATGTGGATAAAGCCGTGCAGCTCGCGCAGGATGTCGTTGGGCAGATGGCGCGAGGTCTTGGTCTCGCCATGCAGGAAAATCGGCACATCGGGGTTTTTCCAGCGCACCTCTTCGATGAAGCTGCGCAGGCTGACCACGGCGGGGTCAAGATCGGGACCGGGGCTGAATTCCTCATCGTCGATCGACAGCACGAAGGCCGAAGCGCGGCTTTGCTGCTGGGCGAATTGCGACAGGTCGCCATAGCTGGTGGCGCCCAGCACCTCAAAGCCTTCGCCTTCGATCGCGTCAGCCAGTGCCCGGATGCCAAGGCCAGAGGCATTCTCGGACCGGAAATCTTCGTCGATGATGACGATGGGGAATCGGAATTTCATAGGCTTTCCTTCGGAGCGGCCCTGCGTTGCCCCGTTCTTTCCAGTGCGGGCTTTGCCGTCAAGGCCAAGTCGCAAAACAAACCGCGATCCGGCGGATTCAGGCCCGAACCGGATCGCGAAATGCCCCCCGGCGCAGCGGGGATGGTTCAGGCGACGCGCCGCCCCTGCACCCAGGTGCCGCGCAGCGCGCCCGCCCCCGCGATCCGCGCCACCCGGATCACATCGGCGCGCGCGCCAATATCCAGATGCCCGCGATCACCCAGCCCCGCGGCGGCGGCGGGCGCGGCGGTAACGGTCGCAATGCCCCGCGCCATGTCGGCCCACAGATCGCCCAGCATCAGCGCAGCCGACAACAGCGCCGAGGGCACATAATCGGACGAAACGATGTCCAGAAGATCCGCCGCAGCCAGATCCCTGGCCGCCACATTGCCCGAATGCGAGCCGCCCCGGATCAGGTTCGGCGCGCCCATCATCACCGCGATGCCATGCGCGCGGCAGACCCTTGCGGCCTCGGTCGTGGTCGGAAATTCGGCGAAATGCACGCCACGCGCGGCCGATTGCGCCACATGGTCCGCGGTGGTGTCGTCATGGCTGGCCAGCACCGCACCATAGCGGCGCGCGGCCTGCACCGCGGCCTCTTCATGGGCGGCCCCCACCAGCGCCGACAGCGCCTTCTGGCTGGCAACGTGATCGTCAAACTGGGCATCCGAAAAGCCGTGCTTGCCGCAGACATGGTTCTTCAACTGCGTCACATCGCGGAACTGGCGCTGACCGGGGGTGTGATCCATCAGGCTGACGATACCCACGCGATCCTCGGGACCGAATTTCGCCAGCTCGGCGATCAGGGTTTCGGAACAGACCTCGGCGCGCAGATGCAGGAAATGGCTGATCCGCAGCGCCCCTTGTGCGCGCAGGTCCAGGATCTCATCGGCCAGCGCCCGGGCATATTCGCCGTAATTGGCCCTGGCATTGGACACGACCGACCCCACACGCAGCGCGTCGAACACGGTGGTAATCCCCACACTGGCCAGTTCCGCATCATGGGCGATAATCGCCGCGGCATGGGGCCAATCGACCTTGGGGCGCGGCTCGATATGGCGTTCAAGGTTATCGGTGTGCAGTTCGATCAGGCCGGGCATGACCAGATCACCCGCACAGTCGATGGCACCGGACGGCACCGCCACGCCATCGGCGATATCGGCAATGCGCCCGTCCTTCAGGCGCAGGCTGCCGCGCCGCACCTCCTTCGGCAAGACAAGGGTGGCATTGGCAAGAATGGTCTCGGTCATGATTGCTGTCCTGATATTGACGTTTGCGGCACAAGGCTGCGCAATGCCAGCGGCGTGTCACAGGGATGTGACATTCGTCTGTTATCGGCACCGGAATGGAAAAGATGAAACGCTACGCGATCTATTACGCGCCCGAACCGGGACCCCTTGCCGATCTTGCCGCCCACTGGCTGGGCTGGGATGCGGCGGCGGGCCGTGCCCTGCCCCACCCCGATCTTGCGGGCCTGCCCCGCCCGGTGGCCGAAATCACCGCGACGCCGCGCAAATACGGCTTTCACGGCACGATCAAGCCGCCCTTCCGGCTGGCCCCCGGACAGTCGCCCGAGGCGCTGCACCGGGCCTGCACCGATCTGGCCGCGCATCTGGCGCCGGTGACGCTGGACGGCCTTCACCTCAGCCAACTGGGCGGGTTTCTGGCCCTGACGCCCCAAGGCGGCGCCAGCGCCCTGGCCGATCTGGCAGCCACCGTCGTGCGCGCGCTTGACGCCTTCCGCGCCCCCCCGACCCAGGCCGAGATCGCGCGGCGCAAGCCAGACCGCCTCAGCCCGCGGCAACGCGCGCTGCTGGACCAATGGGGCTATCCCTATGTCATGGAGGAATTCCGCTTCCACCTGACCCTGACCGGCGATCTGCCCCCCCCCGAGGCCGATGCCGTGGCCGCTGCCCTGCGCCCCCATCTGGCCCCGCACCTGCCCCGCCCCTTCACCATCCGCGACCTGTGCCTGTTTGGCGAGGCCACGGACGGAATGTTCCGCATCCTGCATCGCTACACGCTTTCCGCCTGAAGCGCGGCCAGAAACCGCGCCACACCCCGATCCAGCGGACCATCGTTCACCACATGCCGGACGGGAATACCCGCAGGCAGGGCAAAGCCCGCGCGGGTCAGCCGCGCCTCGACATCGGCGCGCGTCTCGCGCCCGCGCGCGGCCAGCCGCGCCGCCAGCACCGGCACCGGCGCCGTGACCAGGATCACCGTCACGCCCGGAAACCGCGCCAGCGCATCGGGCAGTGCATGGCGCGAACCATTGAAGATCACGTCGCGCCCCGCGTCCAGCGGCGCCAGCTCGGCCCCCGGAATGCCATAGCGCAACCCATGCGCCTGCCAGTGCAGCGCAAACGCGCCTGCCGCAAGCCGCGCGTCAAAGGCGGGGCCGGTCACGCCCTCGAAATCCTCGCCCCCCGCCGCCTCGGGCCGGGTGATGACACGCCGCACCACCGCCAGATCGGGGCGCGCGGCCCGGGCGGCGGCCAAAAGCGTATCCTTGCCCCCCCCCGACGGCCCGACCAGCGCGAACAGCCTGCCGGTCATGCCACCAACCCGGGGGTAAAGCCCGTCACATCCACCAGCCGGTCGCAGACACGTTCGCGCGCGCCTTCGTCATGGAAGATGCCCACGATGGCCGCACCACGGGCCTTGGCCTCGTCGATCATCCCCAGAACGACCTCGCGGTTGGTGGCGTCAAGACTTGCCGTCGGCTCATCCAGCAACAGCGCGGGATAGGCATGGGCAAAGCCGCGCGCGATGTTCACCCGCTGCTGTTCCCCGCCCGAGAAGGTGGTGGGCGACAACGGCCACAGCCGCGCGGGGATGTTCAGCCGGCCCAGCAGATCCGCCGCCCGCGCCCGCGCCGCATCGGCCGGAACGCCCAGCATCAGCAGCGGCTCGGCCACCACATCCAGCGTCGGCACGCGTGGCACCACCCGCAGGAACTGGCTGACATAGCCCAGCGTCTGACGGCGCAGCGCAATCACCTCGCGCGGGGCGGCGCGGGCCACATCGACCCCCGCCACCTCGATCCGGCCCGAGGCGGCAAGATAATTGCCATAAATCATCCGCATCAGCGTGGATTTCCCCGCGCCGGATGCCCCCATCAGCCCCACGCATTCCCCGGGCGCCACGCGCAACGCCGCCCCCGCCATCACCGGGATCACCGCGCCGCCCTGATTGTGCAGGGTGAAGCTTTTGCAAAGATTGGAAATCTCGATCATCTCACACCTGCAATACCGAAGAGACCAGAAGCTGCGTATAGGCATGCTGCGGATCGTCCAGCACCTGATCGGTCAGGCCCTGCTCGACCACGCGGCCCCCCTTCATCACCATCAGCCGGTCCGCCAGCAACCGCACCACCGCCAGATCGTGGGTAACGATCAGCACCGACAGGCCCATCTCGCGCACCAGGCCTCGCAACAGGTCCAAAAGCCGCGCCTGTACGCTGACGTCCAGCCCCCCCGTCGGTTCATCCATAAACACCAGCCGCGGCCCTGTCACCAGATTGCGCGCGATCTGCAACCGCTGCTGCATACCCCCCGAAAAGGCACTGGGACGGTCGTCGATCCGCTCGGGCGAAATCTCGACCCGGCCCAGCCAGTCGGTCGCGGTGGCGCGGATGTCGCCATAATGGCGCGCGCCCACGGCCATCAGCCGCTCGCCCACGTTGCCGCCTGCCGAAACGCCCATCCGCAACCCGTCGCGGGCGTTCTGGTGGACATAGGCCCAATCGGTCCGCGCCAGCCGCCGCCGCTCGGGCTCGCTCATCTCGCGCATGTCGCGCGGACCCTGGGCCGTGTCAAAGATCACCCGCCCCGCATCGGGGGCCATATGGCCCGCCAGGCACGACAGCAGCGTCGACTTGCCCGAACCGCTTTCACCCACGATCCCCAGCACCTCGCCGGGATAAAGATCGAACGACACATCCGCACAGCCGATCCGCGCGCCATAGTACCTGGTCAGCCCCTCGACCCGCAGCAACTGCGCCTTCGATGCCATCGGCTGTGGCTTCTTCTTGGCAAAAATACTCAAATCCGGCCCTTCCATCATCACACCCCCTCGGGGGACAGGCGCCCGCGATGCCCCGCCGCGCGGCGGCTGGCGCAGAAATCGGTGTCCGAACAGACGAACATCCGCCCGCCCGCATCATCCACGATCACCTCGTCCAGATAGCTGTCGCCCGCCCCGCACAGATCGCAATCATGTGGCGCCTTGCCAGGCTCGAACGGATGGTCGTCGAAATCCAGGCTCACCACCTGCGTATAGGGCGGCAGGGCATAGATCCGCTGTTCGCGCCCCGCGCCGAACAGCTGCAGCGCCGGGTTGTCCGACAGTTTCGGATTGTCGAACTTGGGGATCGGCGATGGATCCATGACATAGCGCCCCTCAACCTTGACCGGATAGGCGTAAGAGGTCGCGATCTGGCCATGCCGCGCGATATCCTCATAGAGCTTCACATGCATCAGGCCATATTCCTCCAGCTCATGCATCTTGCGGGTCTCGGTCTCGCGCGGTTCCAGAAAGCGCAAGGGTTCCGGGATCGGCACCTGATAGACCAGGATCTGGCCTTCGCGCAGCGGCGCCTCGGGGATGCGATGGCGGGTCTGGATCACGCTGGCCTCTGCCGTCGCCTCGGTCACCTGCACGCCCGCCGTGCGCTGAAAGAACTTGCGGATCGACACGGCATTGGTGGTATCGTCCGCACCCTGGTCGATCACCTTCAGGCAATCCTCGGGCATCAGGCAGGCCGAGGTCACCTGCACCCCGCCGGTGCCCCAGCCATAGGGCATCGGCATTTCGCGGCTGGCAAAGGGCACCTGATAGCCCGGCACGGCCACCCCTTTCAGGATCGCGCGGCGGATCATCCGTTTCGTCTGTTCGTCAAGATAGGCGAAATTATAGGCCTGATCGGTCATTCGGCCGCCTCCTGCATCTGCATGGCCTCGGCCCGCATCCGCCGGACAAGTTCCAGTTCCGACTGGAAATCGACGTAATGGGGCAGCTTGATATGTTCCAGGAACCCGGTGGCCTGGATGTTGTCGGCGTGCATCAGGACGAATTCCTCGTCCTGCGCGGGGGCACCGGCGAAATCCTCGCCCAGTTCCTTCCAGCGCAGGGCACGGTCCACCAGGCTCATGGCGATCGCCTTGCGTTCGGACTGGCCAAAGACCAGACCATAACCGCGGGTGAACTGCGGCGGCTCGGATTTGGATCCCTTGAACTGGTTGACGGTTTCGCATTCCGTCAGCTCGACCTCGCCGATTTCGACGGCAAAGCCCAGCTCGGGGATCTCCATCTCGACGGCAACGGTGCCGATGCGCAATTCACCCACGAAGGCATGGGTCCGGCCATAGCCGCGCTGGGTGGAATAGGCCATCGCCAGCACGAAGCCCTCATCCCCCCGCGTCAGCGCCTGAAGCCGCAGCGGCCGGGTGGCGGGCAGTTCCATCGGCGCGCGCGTCAGGTCGGGGGGTGTGGCCTCATCGGGCGCGTCGGCTTCGATCATGCCGTCGCGGTTCAGAAAGCCGGTGATATGGGGCACCCGGCCGGGGGGCGCGGCACTGGCGGGGGCGGCGGGCACCGCGCCCTCGGCCAGCAGTTTGAAATCCAGCAGACGGTGGGTATAGTCGAAAGTCGGCCCCAGCACCTGGCCCCCGGGCGCATCCTTGAAGGTCGCGCTGATGCGGCGGATGCAGGCCATCGCGGCGGTCTCAACGGGGCGCGAATGGCCCAGGCGCGGCAGCGTGGTGCGATAGGCACGGATCAGGAACACCGCCTCGATCAGATCGCCGCGCGCCTGCTTGATCGCCAGCGCCGCAAGGTCGGGATCATACAGCGAGCCTTCGGCCATCACCCGGTTCACCGCCAGCCGCAGCTGTTCGCGGATCTGGTCCACCGACAGTTCGGCCACCCCCGGATCGCCCCGGCGTTCCTCGGCCAGCCAGGCATGCGCATTGTCGATCGCGCGTTCACCCCCTTTGACGGCAACATACATCAGCAAGCCTCCACGATGGTGCTGCGCGGCAGCCCGGCCAGCCGGTCCCCACAGGTCAGGAAGAAGTCGCAACCCTGCGGGAACAGCGCGCGGTTGGCGCGAAAGGCGGCAACCTCGGGCAGCGACAGATGGACGTGGTCCCTGATCCCCGGCCCGCTGATCCGCGCGCCGCTGGCGGACAGGTCATCCACCTCGACGATCAGCGTGGCGGAACGGTCGGGGTAATCCGGCGTGCCGATCGCAAAGCGCGACAGCGGCGCAAGCGCCCCCCAGCGGCCAACGGCAAAGGCCGCCCCTGCCGCATCGACCAGCGGCGCACCGGTGTGAAAGGTGATCCAGTCGCGCAGCGCGGGGCAATCGTGATCGCCCGCCAGATGCACCGGCGTCGTGGCATCGGCCAGCGTCAGCACCAGCACACCCGCCGCCACCGACAACGGCATGGACGGGGTGGCCCCCGCGACGGTATGGATCACCCCCGGGCGCGACAAGGCGTCAAGGGCGGCGCGAAAGGCGCGCGCGGCCTGGACGGGGGCATCGGCGAAACCGCCGGTCAGGGCTTCGGGGGTCATGTGTCCTCTCCGCGAACCATGGTGAAGAATTCGACCTTCGTCGCCGCGGCCTTTCCGGCGCGGGCCTGGCGACGGTCGGTTTCGGCGCGCGCCAGCGGCTCCAGCACACGCGCGCGCAGATCGGCGGCTGCATCGGTCTGCATCAGCGCATCGACGATGGCCGCGCGCGTCGCATGGCCCTTGTCGCGGCCCTGCACATGGGCGTGGCCAACGGCCCCGCACATCAGCCGCAGCGTGCAGCGCGTGATGGTCATTTCGCCCAGGTTGAAGGGCGCACCCGCCGCACCCACCCGGCCGCGCACCATGACCGCGCCCACCTCGGGCGGGCGCAGGACAGCATGCGACGGGGTTTCGGGCATCAAGGCGGCCAGCTGATCGGGCCGCGCCCGGGCCAGAAGGCCCATCCAGTCGCGGCGCGCGGGCGTATCCGCGACGGTTTCAGAAGCAGGGGTGGACATCTTGCGAACCTGTTCAGTATCTATACAACTAGACAGGTTGATAGCGCGAATTCGGCGACAGAGCCACGACATGGCGATGAAACTTTGATGACAGGGGGGGCCATGGCGCGCACCGCGATCTGGCAGGAAATTCACGACACGCTGGGCGACGAAATCGCCCGGGGCCACTATCGCCCGGGCGCCAAACTACCGTCCGAGGCCGCGCTGGCCGCGCGGTTTGGTGTGAACCGTCACACGGTGCGCCATGCGCTGGCCGCCCTGGCCAAGGCGGGGCTTGTCCATGCACGGCGCGGGGCGGGGGTATTCGTGTCCGCCGGACCCGCCGATTATCCGCTGGGCCGGCGTGTGCGCTTTCACCAGAACATCTCGGCCACCGGGCGTATCCCGTCACGCAGCTTCACGCGGATGGAAACGCGGCTGGCCGATCCGGCCGAGGCCGAGGCGTTGCGGATCGACCCGGGTGCGCCGGTGCATGTGGTCGAGGGGCTGTCGCTGGCCGATGGGCTGCCGCTTGCGGCCTTCCGGTCGGTCTTTCCTGCCACATCGCTGCCCGACCTGCCCGCGCATCTGGCCCGCACCGGATCCGTGACCCAGGCGCTGCGCGCTTGTGGCGTAACCGACTATACCCGCGCCGCCACCCGCATCAGCGCCCGGATCGCGCGGCCTACGCTGGCGATGAAACTGCAGATCGCCGCGGGGATGGCAATCCTGTGTACCGCCTCGGTCAATGTGGATGCGGCGGGCCAGCCGGTCGAATTCGGCACCACCTGGTTTCCCGCCGAACGGGTCACCCTGACGGTCAGCCCCGATCCGGCCTAATGCCCGCCCCCGTCGCCCGTGATCAGGCGTCGGCGCAGCCAGCCCGACAGGGTGTCCATCAGCGTGACCATCAACACGATCAGCACCATGTAATAGCACACCTCTTCCCAGTCCTTCTGGGTGATGATCGCCTGGGTCAGCAACAACCCGATACCACCCCCCACGATCGCCCCGATCACCGTGGCGCTGCGGGTGTTCGATTCCAGATAATACAGCACCTGGCTAAGCAGCACCGGCGTGATCTGCGGGATCACGCCAAAGCGCGCACGCTGTATTGCATCGGCGCCGGTGGATTGCACGCCCTCGACCTGGCGGGCATCGATGTTTTCCAGCGTTTCCGAGAACATCTTGCCGAAGCTGCCGGTATCGGTGGTCAAGATCGCCAGCGCCCCGGTCATCGGCCCCGGTCCAAAGGCGCGCGACAGGACGATCGTCCAGATCAACCCGTCCACACCCCGGACAAAGTCGAACAGGCGGCGCAGGGCAAAGCGCACCCCGCGCAGCGGCGTGAAATTGGCCGCCGCCAGAAAGGCCAGTGGCAAGGCCACCAGCGCCGCCCCCATCGTGCCCAGAAAGGCCATCAGAACGGTTTCGAAGATCGCCCAGACCACATCCCCATGCCGCCACATCGCGTTGGTCCAGAAATCCGCCGCCATATGGACCACATTGCTGCGCGCCGGGTCCAGCCGGTCGCCCCAAAGGGCAAGCGCCACCAGTTCCGCCGGGCCTTTGCCGGAAAACGGGCTGTCGAGGGTGAAGAAGAACAGCTCCCATCCCGGCTGATAGCGGAAGGTTTCCACCTTGGAACGGGTATAGGCAAAGCGCCCCTGATCGGTGGTGACCGAAATCCGCGTGTCGGATGCATTGATCCAACCGGGCAGCGGGTCGGGGGCGGTCAGGCGCAGGCGGCCACCCTCGGGGGCGATGGCAATCGTGCCATGGCCCGGCATCTCATAGCGCGCGCCCGCGGCGTCATAGGTCACCAGATGACCCGCACCCAGATCGATGCGCGTGATGTCGCCGTCGCGGCTGACCCAATCGGGCAGACGACCTTCGGGATAGGTGCCCTTGGTTTCCCCCTCGATCGCGACAGTCAGATCGCCGGTGCGGTTGTTGCGCGTGACATGGGTCTTGTAGGACCAGAAATCCGACAGCAGGATCGCGGCATTGTCCATCCGCGCCCGCTGGGCGATGCCCGCGATGTCGAAGGCCACGAAGACATAGGCCAGATAGACCAGGATCACCGCCGGGACCGCCAGGCTGAACGCCTTGCGGCGCTGGAACCGGCGCAGGATCGCGGGGGCAAGTGCGGTTTCGGCCATGGCCATGATCAGTGCCCTTTCACCAGACGGTTGCGGTAATGGCTGGACAGCTGGTCCACCGCGACGATGGTCAGGAACAGCAACAGGAAGATCGCCACCACCTGGTCATAGCGCCCCTGCCCCCATTGCATCGCCAGTTTCAGGTCATGCCCGATCCCGCCCGAGCCGACGAAACCCAGGATCGCCGAGGCGCGGATGTTGATCTCGAACCGCAACAGGCCATAGCCGATCCAGTTCGGGGCCACCTGCGGGATCACGCCCAGCCACATCCGCTGGCCCCAGCTGGCCCCGACCGAGGCCAGACCTTCGACCGGCTTTCGACCGGCATTCTCGGCCACTTCGGAAAACAGTTTTCCAAGCGCACCCGCGGTGTGAAACGCGATGGCGATCATCGCCGGAACCGGCCCGCCGCCCAGAATGAAGATCAGCACCAGCGCGATCACGATTTCGGGGATCGCGCGCATCGCATCCATCATCCGCCGGAACAGCCCGATCAGCCGCGGCCAGCGCGCCAGCCCCCGCGTCGACAACAGCGCCAGAACCGCGCCAGCCAGCGCCCCGATCAACGTGGCGACCGCCGCGATGTTCAGCGTCTCGACCAGCGATGGTCCGAATTTCCAGAACAGCGCGGGAATGTTGGCACGGTTGGCCCAGGCCTCTGTCACCACTTCGGTGGGGAAGGCCAGGACGTTGCCGATCCCGTTCCAGAACCCGCCCGCGTTACGCGCATCGGCCAGCTGAAAGCCCGAAGCCATCAGCCCCACGAACAGCACCAGCAAGACGCCGCCATACATGCGCTTGCGGCGCACCATCTGCAGATAGGTTGCGCGGTTGTCGGCGGGATCGGGGCGGTGCCCCGGCTCCGGCCCGAATGCGATATCGACCATGTTGTCCCCGAACGGAATTGCCGGGCCCGCAGGGCCCGGCCAGCATCATGAAGGATCAGCCGCCTTGCTGGCGACGGACCTCGATGATCGTTTCATAGGCTTCGTGGGTGATCGGGGTGAACCCCGCCGTTTCGCCCGCCGCGACGCCATAGGCACAGGCGGGATCCTTGGCATGCAGACCCGCCAGCAAATCGACGATCCTGGCCTTGGCGTCTTCGGGCAGCGCGCGGCGCAGCACGATCGGGCCTTCGGCGATCGGCCTGGAGCGCCAGATCTCGACCAGATCGTTCATGTCGATCAGCCCCGCATCCACCGCCTTGCGCAACGCGCCGGAATTATAGCCATCTTCCCAGTCGCCCTGCCCATCGGCCCAGGTCACGCCCGCATCCACATCGCCATTGGCGACCGCGACGATGGTCTGTTCATGCCCGCCGGTAAAGCGGACCTCGCCAAAATAATCGCCCGAATCCATCGAAGCGCCGGTTTCCCTGGGAATTTCCACCGAAGGAATCAGATAGCCAGAGGTCGAATTGGGATCGCCGAAAGCAAAGACCTTGTCCTTCATGTCCGCCAGCGAGGCAATGCCACGGTCCTTGCGCGCGAAACCGATCGAGAAATAGGAATAGCTGCCGTCAAGGTTGGTCTTGACCATCTTGACGTCCACCGCCTCGGGGTCGGTCAGATAGACCTTGGCATAGGCGCTGGCGCCCAGCCAGGCCATGTCGATGGTGCCGCCCAGAAGGCCCTGGATCACGCCGTCATAATCGGCGGGCGTGAACAGCTTGACCGGCACACCAAGCGCCTCTTCGGCATAGGCGCGGAAACATTCGTTCGAGGTCATCCGGTCCTGGGCATTCTCGCCGCCCAGAAGGCCGATATTGAATTGCTTGAGGTCCTGCCCCCGGGCGGCGCCGGCAAGCGCCGTGGTGGCGGCAAGGATGGCAATCAGGTGTTTCATGGTTCTCTCCGGTAGGATGGCCCGGGTAACGCCGGGCCGGGGAAGGTCAGGCCAGCATCGCCTGCGCATAGTCGCGGTCGAGCGCGTCGATCGAGGTCGAGGTGGCGGATTCGGAAAAGCTGGCGTCGGCGCCATAGATGTCGCGCGCAACGCCGGTGGTCAGCTGGTCGGGCGTGCCGTCAAAGACGATGCGCCCGTCGCGCATGCCGATCACCCGGTCACAATAGCGCCGCGCGGTATCCAGCGTGTGCAGGTTGGCGATCACCAGGCGGCCGTCTTCGTCATGGATGCGGCGCAGGGTGTCCATCACGATCTGGGCGTTCATCGGGTCCAGGCTGGCGATCGGCTCATCGGCCAGGATGACCCTGGGTTCCTGCATCAGCGCCCGGGCGATCGCCACGCGCTGCTGCTGCCCGCCCGAAAGCGCCTCGGCCCGTTTCGGGGCCTGCTCGGAAATGCCCAGCCGGTCAAGGATCGACAGCGCGCGGGTGATGTCGGCCTCGGACCACAGGTTGAACATCGTGGCCAGCGTTGAACGGCGGTTGAGGATGCCGTGCAGCACGTTCGAGGCCACATCCATCCGCGGCACCAGGTTGAACTGCTGAAAGATCATCGCGCATTGGCTTTGCCAGCCGCGCTTGTCCGCGCCCCGCAACGCCAGCACATTACGCCCCTCGAACAGGATTTCGCCGGCGCTGGCATCGGTCATGCGGTTCATCATCCGCAGGAAGGTGGATTTTCCCGCGCCAGATCGCCCGATGATCCCGACAAAGCCGGGCCGGTCCAGCGAAAACGAAATCCGGTCCACCGCGGCTTTCTGGCCGAAGATCCGGGTCAGGTCCTTGACGTGCAGCATCGTGCCCCCTTCGTGGTTAAGGGGTTTTTACGCAGGCTGCGTGACGGTTTTTGTGCCGTTGCGTGAAAGTTTCGTAACGGCACCGGGGGCGGCGTATTTTTCGATGAAGGCATCAATGGACAATGCACGGATATCGGGCAGCGCCGCGCGCAGCACGTCATGCGGCCAGTCCCACCAGGCGATCTGTTGCAACGCCCCGGCCTGGGCTTGGGTGAAACGGCGCTTGATCGGGCGGGCGGGGACGCCGCCGACGATTTCATAGGGCGCCACGTCCCTGGACACCACCGCGCCCGCGCCGATCACCGCGCCGGTGCCCACCGTCACGCCCGCCAGGATCGTGACGCCATGGCCGATCCAGACGTCATGGCCGATGGTGACCCAATGATCCTTGCGCCACTGAAAGAATTCCTGGTCATCATCGCCCAGTCCGTATTGCGCGGCGCGATAGGTGAAATGGTGCTGGCTGGCCCGCCAGGTCGCGTGGTTGCCCGGGTTGATCCGCGCACCTTCCGCGATGGAACAGAACTTGCCGATCGTCGACCACATCACATTGCCATATTTCACGATGTAGGAATAATCGCCAAAACTGCTTTCGCGCATCGAGACATGGGCCTGCACCTCGGTCCAGCGGCCCAGGTTGCAATCGACCACATGGGCGGTTTCGTGGATCGTCGGGGTTTCCGTCAGCATCTTCATTTCACACCTTCGTATTTGCCGATGAAACGCGCGCGGATCACGGCCGAGGCCCAGTCGATCAGGTAGACCATGGCGATGATCAGGAAGATGATCGACCAGGCCTCATCCCAGCGATAGGCGCCAATCCGGTCCGACAGCAGAAAACCGATACCCCCTGCCCCCACGATCCCCAGGATCGTGCCGGACCGCACATTGGATTCGAAGTTGTACAGCGTGATCGACAGGATCACGGGCATCACCTGCGGCATCACGCCAAAGCGGATCGCCTGCAGACGCGACCCGCCAGCGGCGGTGACCCCCTCAACCGGCTTGCGCGAGGTATTCTCGATCGCCTCGGCGTAAAGTTTCGCCAGAACGCCGATCTCGGACACGGCGATGGCCAGAACGCCGGGCAAGGGACCAAGGCCAAAGGCGCGGATAAAGATCAACGCCAGGATCAGTGTTTCAAAGGCGCGGATCACGTCGAACCCGCGCCGCAGGCCAAAGCGCAAGACGGGAATGCGGTTCAGGTTCTTGGCCCCCAGAAACGACAGCGGAAAGGCCACGATGCCGCCCAGGACCGTGCCCAGAAAGGCCATCGACAGCGTCTCGCCCAGACCTTTCAGGATCTCGGACACTTCGCGCCAGTCGGTCCAGATGTGGGGCGGGAACATGAAGGACAGCACCCGGCCAAACCGGCCAAGACCGTCCCAGATCCGCAGCGGCGAAAAGCCAAAGTCGTAAAGGCACCAGCCGAACAGTGCCACCAGCCCGGCCATCAGCCCAAGGCGCAAAGGGCGCAGGGGACGGTCAAAGGCGGCGGGCGCAAGGGCGCGTGCGGCGGCAAGGCCGGCATCTGGCAGGCGCGACATCACAGGGCCCTTCCAAGGCCGATGATCCGGTGGCGCAGCTTTTCCGAACCCCAGTCGATCAGCATGACGGTTGCAAAGATGATCACGAACAGCGCCGACAAATCGGTATGTTCGCCAAGCGCCACGGCGGTGCGCAATTCCTGCCCCAGCCCGCCCGCGCCGACATAGCCGATGATCGATGACGCGCGGACGTTGATTTCAAAGCGCAGCAGCGTGTAGCTGATGACATTGGGCAGGATCTGCGGCACCGCGCCATAGCGGATCTGGTCGAACCAGCTGCCGCCCGCGGCCTTCACGCCCTCCAGCGGGCGCATGTCGATATTCTCGTTCACCTCGGAATACAGCTTGCCCAGCGAACCGGCGGTATGCACCGCGATCGCCAGCACCCCGGCCATCGGCCCCACGCCAAAGCAAAAGACGAAGACAAGCGCAAAGACGATCTCGGGCACCGTGCGCGCGATTTCCAGATAACGGCGCGACAGCCACAAAGCCCATCGGGCCGGCGCCAGGTTGCGCGAGGCCGGGAAGGACAGGACAAACCCGCCCGCCAGCCCCATCACGGTGGCCATGAAGGCGATCAGCACGGTTTCCAGCAACAAATCCGCCCAGATCCGCCAGCGCCAGAACCATTCGCCCAGATCGCCCGCCAGCGTGGACCAACGGATTTCCGGGATGGTCTTGGCGATGTAATCCCCCAGCTTCGGAATGCCCGCCAGGATCACCCAGCGTTCCGCCCGTGTGCCGTCGGCCAGCGTCACCTGCGTGATGCGGAAAAAACCTGCGAAATCGGCGGTCAGCAACGTGGCCAGCACAAGCGCCAGCGAAACGATCACAAAGGTGACGCGGGCCCGGGCGCGATGCGCGGCAAAATCGCGATCAAAGGCCAGAACGGCGGCGGAAGGGGCGGCAAGCGCGGCGGTCATGAATCCATCCCGTCAGAAAACAGGGGACGGCGCCGGACGCCGCCCCCGAAAGAAAGGGCAATCAGCTGCGGCGCTGCGCCTTCAGCCAGTCGCGCATCTCGATCGTCCACTGATAGCGGGCGTGATCGACCTCGACATAACCCTTGGCGGTGGACTTATCGCCGCCGGTCATTTCCGTGTGCGCTTCGGGCGCGGCGGTAGGGGTGGCCAGCACGGCGGCCTTCATGGCGTCGATCAGGCCCTGCGGCAGGTTGGCGCGCGCGGTAAACGGCCCCGAGGTGATTTCCGGCGATTGCCAGATGCTGCAGACCTGACCGGGCTCGATCATGCCCTTGGCTTCCATCCGCTGCGGAATGCCGTTGGTTTCGTTGTTGATATAGGTCGTGGCGGCGTCGAACTGGCCATTGACGACGCCCTGCACGCCGGCCTCATGGCTGCCCGAAAACGGCGTGGCCGAGAAGAAGCTGGCCGGGTCATAGCCCTGCTGCACCAGATTATACAACGGCACCTGATAGCCCGAGGTGGAATCCGGGTCGGCAAAGGCCAGGACCTTGCCCTTCAGGTCATCCAGCGTCTTGTAGGGGCTGTCGCAGCGCGTCACCACGACCGAGAAATACCCCGTCGAGCCGTCATTCTGCTGCGCGGTCAGCAGCGGCACCACGCCACCTTCGGTTTCGGTATAGGCGGCCGCATAGGACGACGACCCCAGGAAGGCGAATTCGATCTGATCGGCGGCCAGCGCCTGGATCACGCCGTCATAATTGCCGGCGGTGAAGATCTCGACATCGACGCCAAGGGTCTTTTCCAGATATTGTTCAAACGGGGTGTAGCGCGCGACGCGGTCGCTTTCGTTTTCGCCCGACAGGATACCGAAACGGACAACCTTGTAATCGGCCCGCCAGTCATTGGCGAAAGCGGGCAGCGCGGTCAGGGCAACAAGCGCGGTGGTGGCAAGAAGACGCATGGAATACTCCGGTGTTTGGGGGATCAGGCCGTGACCACGGGGCGGATCGCCGTCGAGGTCACGGAAGGGTCGAAGGCGGGCAGCCCTTCGGAACCGTAGATGTCACGCAGGACATCGTCGGTCAGCTGCCGCGCGGTGCCATCGAAATAGACCCGGCCCGCGCGCATCGCGATAATGCGATCGCAATAGGCACGCGCCGTATCGATGGTGTGCAGGTTCACAAGAACGGTGATGCCATCCTCGCGGTTGATGGTGCGCAGCGCCTCCATCACGCGGGTGGCATTGCCGGGGTCAAGGCTGGCGATCGGTTCGTCTGCCAGCATGATGCGGGGGTTCTGCAGCAGCGCGCGCGCGATCGCCACGCGCTGCTGCTGCCCGCCCGAAAGCGTGCCTGCGCGTTGCAAGGCCTGCGGTGCAAGGTCCAGCCGGTCCAGCGCCCGGATCGCAAGCGCGCGTTCCGCATCGGAAAAGCGCATCAGCATGGACGAGGCAAAGCCGTGATCGGCCAGCCGCCCGACAAGCACGTTGGTCAGCACGTCCAGCCGTTCGACCAGGTTGAACTGCTGGAAGATCATCGCGCAATCGCGCCGCCAGTTGCGCAACGCCCGCCCCCGCAGCGCGGTGACATCGGCACCACCGAAGCGGATCTGCCCCTCGGTCGGGTCGATCAGCCGGTTGATCAGCCGCAGCAGGGTGGATTTGCCCGCACCGGACCGTCCGATCACGCCGACGAACTGCCCCGGCGGGATATCAAGTGTGACACGATCCACCGCGCGGGTGGATCCAAAGCTGCGGCCAAGGCCGGAAAGGGAAAGGATGTGCTGTTCCATGGGCCAGACTTTGGCCGCCCTATGAAACGCCTGCGTCTCATCCGGATGAATTTTGCATGACGCTGCGGCGTGATGCGGGCGCAATGCGAACGGGCGGCGCATGGCGCCGCCCGTTCGGGGAAGGTGGGACAGGTTTCAGGCCGCCTGCGCGCCGAACAGCGATCCGTCGGAATAGATCTTGCGCCCTTCTCGAAGGGTGGCGCGGACATGGCCGATACCGTCGTCATCAGCGATCACCAGGTCGGCCAGCAGACCTTCGGCGATCGCGCCCCGGCCAGTCAACCCCAGCGCCCGCGCGGGGTTCAGCGTGGCCAGTCGCGCCGCCCCTGCAAGCCCCGCCGGATCGGTCCTGGCCAGTTCCAGCACCGCCGGCAGGATCGCCGACGGGTGATAATCCGCCGCCAGAATGTCCAGCAGGCCCGCCGCATGGGCCGCGCGCGCCGACAGGTTGCCCGAATAGCTTTGCCCGCGCAGCGCATTGGGCGCGCCCATCGCATTCATCAGGCCGCGCGCACGGGCCTCGGCCGCGGCTTCCATCGTTACCGGAAATTCGCTGATCGCCACGCCCAGATCCTGCATCAGCGCGACCTTGGCAGGAGTATCGTCATCATGGCTGGCAATCGCCACACCATGCGCGTGGCACAGATCCGAAATGCGCCGCAGGGTCTCGGCCAGAACCTTGGCGGGCAGGGTGCGTTCCTCGATCCGAGCGGCGACGGTCTGCGAGGCCTCATCCCGCGACAGGCCCTTTTCGCGGGCGATCTTGTCGATATGGCGTTCGATGTCGCGATACTGCCCCTGCCCCGGCGTGTGATCGCACAGCGAGATCAGATCGACCAAGCCTTCGGCGATCAGCTCCTCAATCACGCCAAGCGCGTTGGGGAAGGTGATCTCAAACCGGGCATGCACCCGGTGATCGACCTTCAGCGCCCCGCGCATGGCCCTGATTGCACGGATCACCGCCGAGGTGTGGTCGTAGCTGCGCAGATGCCCATAGGTCGAGGACGGCGAAAAGCTGAGCGCGGCATAGGCCGTGGTCACGCCCGCGACCTTCAGCCGCCGGTCCAGATCGCGCAGGCCCAGTTCCATCGGCATGCGCACATTGGGGCGCGGCTCGACCTCGCGTTCGACCATGTCGCCGTGCATGTCCACAAAGCCCGGCATCAGGATCAGCCCGTCACCAGGCAGGCCCCCCGCCACCGGCGCGTCGCGCAGTTCCGCGATGCGCCCGCCGTCAATGCGGACCGAGCCGCGTTCCATCACGCCATCGGGCAACACCACCCTGAAATCAGACAGCCACATCGTCCATCGCCTCCTGCACGGTCAGTTCAATGTCCCGGTCGATCAGCCCAGCCACATCGCCCGGATGGTGGAAGACGCCGATCATCGCCACGCCCTGCGCCTTGAGTTCGGCCAGACGCCGCACCAGCGCCGAGCGCGCGCCCGCGTCCAGCGAGGCGGTGGGCTCATCCAGCAGCAAAAGGCGCTGCGGCAGGATCAGTGCGCGGGCCAGGTTCACCTTTTGCTGTTCCCCGCCCGAGAAGGTCGTGGGATAGGCCCGCCACAGGTCACGCTTGACGCCGAATTCCGCCAGCCAGCGGCGCGCCTGTTCCAGCGCCTCGGGGGCGGCAACCCCGGCACGGCGCAGGGGTTCTGCCACCACCTCTTCGGCGGCGACGCGCGGGCGCGCGATCAGGAACTGGGTGACAAAGCCGATCTCGCGCCGGCGCAGCAGCGCCACATCGACATCCGCCGCGCGGGCAAGGTCGATCCGGCCTTCGGGCGCGTGATACCAGATATGGCCCGCGCGCGGCAGATAGCTGCGGTAAAGTGTGCGCAACAGCGTGGATTTGCCCACGCCATTCGCGCCCTTCAGCAGCAGGAATTCGCCGGGATGCAGCGTAAAGCAGATGCCGGAAAAGGCATGCAGGCGTTGACCAAGGTGGTGCATGTCAAAGGCCTTGGTCAGCCCCTCGACCGTCAGAACGGGTGTCATCGGAACCTCATAGTTTCGCATGGACAAGGGCCTGGGTGTATTCGTGCTGCGGGTCCTGGAATATCTGGTCGGCCAGACCTTCCTCGACCACGCGCCCGCGGCGCATGACCATGACCCGGTCGGCCATGGTGCGAATTACGCCAAGGTCGTGGCTGACGATCACCATGGTGATCGCCCGGTCGCGTTGCAGCCGCTTCAGCGTATCCAGCACCAGCGCCTGCACGCTGACATCCAGCCCCGTCGTCGGTTCGTCCAGCAGCAACAACGCCGGTTCCAGCGCGATCGCCTTGGCCAGTTGCACGCGCTGCTGCATCCCGCCCGAAAGCTCGATCGGCGGCGCATCCATCCGCGTCAGCGGAAATTCCGATGCCTCAAGCGCCACGCGCGCCTTGGATCGCAGCGTGGCAAAACTGCGTTCGCCCGCGATCAGCAGGCGCTCGGCCACATTGCCCGACGAGCTGTTCTTCATCAAAAGGCCCAGATGCGGGTTCTGATAGACGATGCCGATGTGGCGCGCGCGCAGCATCCGGCGGGCAAAGCGGTCAAGGCCGAACAGGTTGCCCGCCACCCCCGGCAGGGCCAGCCGGTAATCACCACTGTCAGGCGTGTCTTCCAGGTTCATCATCCGCAGCAGCGTCGATTTGCCCGACCCGCTTTCGCCGACGATGCCCAGCACCTCGCCGGGATAGACGCGGGCGGACACATCGTGCAACGCCACCACATCGCCAAAGCGGCGGTTGACGCCCGATACGGTCAGAAGCGGCGGGGCCGTCATCAACTGCGGTGGCAGCTGGGGATGCAATTGGGTCGCGGTCATGGGCGGAATTCTCCGTTCTGATACCAGGTCTGGCCGATCGGGGCGGCCTCGCCCCCGGCGCGGCGGATCGCCTTGATGCCCAGATGGCTGTCGGACAGTTCATGGATCGAACCGCCATCGTCCTGCGGGATTTCGTTCATGAAGAACCCGGCCACGCCCGACCGCGCGCAGGTCAGACCCGCGTGATCCTCGACCTTGTAGGGCACATCGCTGAACGCCAGCGGTTCCACCCGTGTAAAGGGCGGCACGGCATACAGCCGTTTCTCGCGCCCCGCCGACAGGAAGGTCAGGTGGCGGGCCATGTTCAGCTTGGGCACATCCCAGCGCGGAATGGGCGACGGCGTCATCACATGGCGCCCGTTCACAAGGCTGGGATAGGCCGCGCCCTGCATCACCCGGCCGGACCGGACGATCTGTTCATACAGAACCAGCCACAGCCGCCCGTAATCGGCATCGGCATGCATCTGGCGGGCGGTGGACATGTTGGGTTCCACCGGGCGCAGCGGTTCCGGGTTGGGCACCTGCAGCACCAGGATCTGATCTTCGCGCAGCCGTTCCTCGGGCACGCGGTGGCGGCTTTGGATGATCGTCGCATCCAGCGTATCCCAGGTTTCCGCAGCCCCCGAGACGCGGTGCAGGAACTTGCGGATCGAGGCGGCGTTGACGCTGTCATCCGCGCCCTGGTCGATGACCTTCACGCGGGCGGTCGGTTTCAGCAGCGTCAGCGTGACCTGCAGCCCGCCCGTCCCCCAGCCGCGCGCCATCGGCACCTCGCGGCTGGCATAGGGCATCTGGCAGCCCGGAACGGCAATCGCCTTTAACATCTTGCGCCGCAATTCGCGCTTGGCCGAGGCATCGAGGAAACCATAGGAAAAGGCCGCCCAGGGTTTTGTCAGGGTCATAAGGCTCATGCCGGAAGCTCCTCTTTGGCGGGGGACGCGGCCCTGGCGCCACGCAGCGCGTCCAGCGCGGATTGGAACGTAACGTAATGGGGCAGCTTGAAATGGATGCAGAAGCCCGAGGCCTCGACCGGTTCGGTGTGGTAAAGGAAGAATTCCGGGTCGGTGGCCGCGTTCTTGGCAGCACCGGGGGCGTTCAGGTCCAGCGTGGCGCCAGCGATGGTCTTGACCTCGTTCCAGCCCAGCGTCGCGCAAAAGCCCAGCTCCAGCTGGCCGTTGCGGCCCTTTGATGTGACCTCGGCCTGGCTGACGCGCACGCGGCCTGCGGAAAAGACCGTGCCGCGCGGGTGACGCACGCGCAATTCGGCCTCGGCCAGGCGCAGTTCGTTCACCGTGGGATGTGCGTTGCCATAGCCGCGCATCGCGGAATACCCCAGCGCCAGAACCCCACCGGTATCGGCGCGCGCCAGGCTTTGCAGCGTATGCGCGCGCGAGGCCGGGAACAGCAGCGGTTCCCGCGTCAGGTCGGGGATCGCATCGGGGGCCACATCCACGCGCGGCGGATCGGCAACCAGCCCCTGCGCCTTTTGCCAGGCGGCGAGCGAGGGCTGATACGCGGGCGCGGGCCGTGCCGCCGGTGTCACCGGCGCGGGGTCCAAGGGCCGCCCCTCCAACACGTCGGTGGCCAGCATCCGGTGCGAATAATCCAGCGTTGGGCCAAGGATCTGCCCGCCCGGAATATCCTTGAACGCGGCCGAGATACGGCGGTGCGTGAACAGCCGGTCCTGTGTAACGGGTTCGGCAATCGCCAGCCGCGGCTGGGTCGTGCGCCAGGCGCGCAGGACCAGCACCGCCTCATACAGATCGCCGCCGGTCTGCGCCAGCGCGAGCGCCGCCAGATCGCGGTCATAAAGCGAGGCCTCGCCCATCACCCGGTCGATCAGCCAGGGCAGCGCGGTGCCGATCTGCGCCACGCGGGCGGCGTCGATCCGGCCAAGTTCAGCCCGGAACAGGCGTTCGGATTGCTCGATGGCACGTTCGCCACCACGGGTTGCAACATAGGCCATCAGAGCACCTCGATCCGGGTGGAACGCGGCAGTCCGATGACGGCGGTGCCGCAGATCAGAAACAGGTCAATGCCTTCGGGATAGCGGCAGCGCGCCGCGCGTGCGGCCCAAAAGCCGGGGTCGATGCCATCCACCGCGATTTCCGCCGTGGACTCGATGCCCGGGCCCGTCAGGCGCAGACGCTGGCCTGTGCCAAGCCGCACCTCGGCCACCACCGTCGCGCCTTCGTCGGGGTAAAGCGCCGATCCGGCGGGCAGTTGCGCAAGGGTCCGCACACCTGCGGGCGTGCCCAGCGAGACAAAGGCATGATCGGCCTGGGCCGGCACCACCAGCGCAGCACCCAGGGCAACAAGCTGCGGGGCCAGCGCCGGATCGTCGGTGAAGGCGCGGCATTCGCGGTCCACCAGCGCCTCGGCAATTGCCCAGGCCCCGGACTGGGGCAGATGCTGTACCGTGCCGGGGCGCGACAGGGCCCACATCAATGCCTCGAACGTGGCATTGGCGCGGGTTTCGGCGGCATCGGGAACGGGGGTCGCGTGCAGGGTCATCAGAAGGTCTCCATCTCGACGCGGGTGGCCTCGACCGCGCGCAGCCGGTCGGTATCGGCGGTGGCGATCACGGATGCCTCAGGGCGCACGAAGGCGGCGATGGCCTGCGCGCCGACCCCTGCGGCCATGGCCACATCGATCACGGCCATCGCCATGGCGCGTTCCAGGTCGCGCCCCACGATCATGCCATAGCCCTCGGCGCCCGCGGCGCGGATATGCGCCTCGGCCACCAGCACCTCACCCAGGTGAAAATCGGTACCCTGCACCGTGTCGCGCATCGGCAGCATCACAAGGCCGGTGCGGCTCTGGACAACCTCGACATCGCCCAGCTGCGCCAACAGCGTCCCGGCCAGCGCCTTCAGCCGCGGCCCATCCGCGCGCGCCAGCGTTTCCAGAAACCGGGCATGGTCGAATGCCCCGGTGCCCTGATCAAACATCTGTGGTCCTTTCCTGAAACTCTTGCCCGGGATCGAGCGTATCAAGCGTGAACTGCACCCGGCCCCCGGCCCAGATCGCCTGCGAATGGCCAATGGGGCGGCCCGCGCCATCCACATCGGTCTTTTGCACCACCATCACCGGCTGATCGGGGTGCTGGCGCAGCAATTCGGCCTCTTGCGGGTCGGGGCGGCGGGTGAAGATGACGGTGCTTTGGCGGAAGTAATCGGCAATGCCATGGTCACGATAGATGTCGGTCACCGACTGCCCGGCACACAGCCGTTCGGGCAGATCGGGGAACAATGCCGCGGGGTAAAACGACAGGCCAAGGCTGATCGGCACACCATCGGCCAGCCCCCGGCGCAGCAGCCGGTGCACGGGATCGCCCGCTGCGATCGCCAGCGCGCGCGCAACATGCCCCGGCGCGGGCAGCACCGTCTGTTCCAGATCCTCGCCCGAGGGCGACAGCCCCTGATCCGCCAGGTTCCGGCGGAACCGCGTGCGCCGGCCGATGGCATAGCGGATCATCGGCGCCGCCGCGACAAAGGTGCCGCGGCCCTGTTCGACGCGCAGCGTGCCCTCGACCGCCAGCGCATTGACCGCCCGGCGCACCGAATGGCGCCCGGCCGTGAAACGTTTGCACAATTCCGGCTCGGTCGGCAGTTGCGCCCCCGGTGGCAACCGCCCCTGCGCGATGTCGCGCGCAAGATCATCGCGGATCGCTTGCCAGGGGGTGCGTGTGGCAGGGGGCATGGCGGTCATGGGGGCCTTCGATCAAGTCATCCGAATGACCCCGGTGATAGCCGTACTGCATGACGCCTTGGTGACGCCGCGAAAGATTTTCATCCCCAATGTGCGACGCAAAACGCCGCCAATCGTCGCGCAACTTTCGTCTTTGGGCGACTGTTCCGGGGCGAACCTTGCAGCGTGCCAAAATGATGGGGCGTCAGCCGGTCGGTCACCGGCGCCCCTGCCCGGATCCTGTTCCTGCGCGGGCCCGGCCGAAAGCCTAGACCAGCACCGTGGTCAACAGCGGAAAGGCCGCGATCAGCGCCAGCACAAGCAGCATCACAAGGATGAACGGAAGCGCCCCCAGAAAGATCCGCTCGACCCCGACAGCCGGATCGTTCAGGGCGTTGTGGACCGTGAAGACCGAAATGCCGAAGGGTGGCGTCAGCAGCCCGATCTCGACCGCAAGCACCGTCATGATGCCGAAATGGATCAGATCGAAGCCAAAGCTTTGTGCGATGGGCGCGACGATCGGAACCATGATCAGCAGGATCGACGTGCTGTCCAGGATCATGCCCATCAGGATGATCAACACGACATAGGCCAGCAGAAAGCCCGTCGGCGTGAACCCGCCCGAGCGCACCAGATCGGCGATCGCCGATGGCAGCCCCGCGATCGACAGCATCCGGCTGTAAAACCCCGCGGCGATCAGCAGCAGAAGGATCGACACCGAGATGATCCCGGTCTGGCGCACAAGATCCCAGGCGATGCGCGGCGTCAGGCTGCGCCGCGCCAGGGCGATGATCAACGCGCCAAAGGCGCCGACGCCGCCTGCCTCGGTCGGGGTGAAATAGCCCGAATAAAGCCCGCCCAGCACCAGCGCCACCAGCAGCAGGATCGGAAGAAGCCGCCGCACCATTTCGCCAGGCGCCATCGTGGGGACCGCAGCTGCCCGGCTGCGCGTCCTGGCAGCCACGGGATCGGCGAAGACGAACCCCGGGCGCAACGCGGCCATGGCGACGATCATCGCCACGAAACCCGCCGCCAGCAGAAAACCCGGGATCACGCCCGCGACGAACAGCCGGCCGATCGAGACTTCGGCCAGAACGCCATAGACGATCAGCAGCAGCGAGGGCGGGATCATCATGCCCAGGACCGACGATCCGGCAACGGTTCCCGCGGCGAATTCGGCACGATAGCCGTGATGGCGCATCTCGGGGACGGCGACGCGGGTAAAGACCGCCGCCGAGGCGATGGAAACCCCCGTGACCGCGGCAAAGACCGTGTTGGCGGCAACGGTGGCCACGCCCAGCCCCCCCAGCAGACGACGCAGCAGCACCTCGGCCACGGCAAAGGTGTCGCGGCCGACGTTCGACACGCTGACCAGAAGCCCCATCATCACGAACAGCGGAATGGTTGCGAACAGATAGTCGGCGATGCCGTTCCACGCGCTCAGGTCCAGCATACGGAAGGCCAGGTCGATGTTGCCCCGGATTACCCAGATACCGATGAAGCCAACCAGAAACAGGGCTACCGCGATGTGCAGCCCCAGAAGAACCAGCACCACCAGAACGGCGATAAGAAGAAAGCCGATGCCCAGTGTCGTCATGCCTGCACCCGGCCCGTCAGAAAGCGAAAGGCCACCAGAAGCGATGACAAAAGCGCCAGCCCCGCCCCCGCGCACAGGATCATCCGGAACGGCCAGAGCGGAATCGTGAACACACCCTGCACGCCAAAGAACTCGCCGGTTTGCCAGGTTGCGACTGTGCCCGGCCAGGCCGCATAAAGGATCAGCCCGAAGACGATGGCGGATGTCAGGGCAAAGACCACGTTCAGCGCCCGCACCAGCCCGGGGGAATAGTGCTGCAACAGCAACAGAAGAAAATCGGCCTGCGTCAACCGGCGCGACAGGATCGCGGCGGATACCTGCAAAAACACGATCGCCGCGACGGACCGCGCCGCGATCTCGGCCACGCCGGTGATGGGGCGGTCAAGGAAGCTGCGCCCGATCACGTCGGCCACGATCAGCCCCATCAACGCCACCGTCCAGATCGACCCAAGCGCCAGAAGGCCCTTTGCCATCCAGTCCAGCGGCGTCCGCCCCTCGCCATCGGTCATGCCCTGCCTGCCTTGCGCCATGATGCGTCCTTCATCGGAATAGACCGGGCGCAGCCTGCGCCCGGTTGGTTCGTCAACCCCTCAGAGCCCCTCGGCCCAGTCGCGCAACGGTGCCACGCCCCGCGCGCGAAGCGCCTCGAAATAGGCCTTGAGCACCACCGCCCCCGCATCGCCCGACTGCTGCAGCCAGGGTTCGACGATGTTGGGCAGGCCCTGCACCCAGGCGGTCTTTTCGGCCTCGGGCAGATCGGCGATCTGCAGGCCCGCGGCCTGCATGTCGGTGATCGCCTTTTCGGCAAGCTGGCTGACATAGTCGCCATGGGTCTGCGAGGTGACCTTGCCCGCCGCGCGGAAGGCATCCTGCACCGGGGCGGGAAGGCCGTCGAAGAAGGTCTTGTTCACCGCGATGCCGCCGAAATACATCGCGCCAATCCCTACCCGGGTCAGGTGCGGGGCCACCTCATAGACCCGGGTCGGCAATATGCCCGAGGCAAAGGACAGGGCGCCTTCTGACACGCCGGTCTGGATATTGGTGTAATAGGTGGTCAGCGCCCCATCGATCGGCGTGGCGCCGGTGTCGCGCAGCCAGTTGGCCGAGGTACCGGGCGCGTTGACCTTGCGGTTCTGCAGATCGGCCAGCCGGGTCACCGGGAAGGTCGCATAGATGTCATAGCTGTCGGTGATCAACGAAGACAGATGCACCATGTTCTGATCCGCCCAGCTGTCACGCAGTTCGGGCAGGGTTTCGGTCAGTTCATCGAAAATCTCGATCAGCAACTTGTGGTCATCGGTCGCGAAGGGCGTGAAATAGGTCACATTCTGAAGCGGCATCGTCGCCCCTTCCCAGACCGTCCCGACCATGCCGACATCGACGATCCCGTCACGCACCGCCGCGCGGGTGTCGGTGAACTTGTAAAGTGTGCCACCATAGGCCTCGACCCAGTTGACCTTGTATTCGCCGGTCTCGGCCAGAATACGGTCCACCTCGGGCTGGAAGCCATTCTTCATGGCGTAGACCCAGATATTGGCCTCGGGGTGGCTGGACCCGATGTTGACGGTGATGGTCTGTTGCGCATGCGCGGCCCCCGCAAGCGCCAGCGCAACCGCGCCGGTCGTAAACAAGTGCTTGATCTGCATCTGTATTCCTCCCTGGATACGTGATGTCGGTTAGTCTTGCAGCCGACCGAGGGCGCGCAGGATGCGCTCGGGCGTCATCGGCATCTGGGTGATACGCCTACCCAAGGGGCGGATCGCATCGTTGATCGCATTCATGACGGCGGCCGGCGCGCCGGCGGTACCCGCTTCTCCTGCGCCTTTCGCCCCCAGCAACGATTCCTTCGTGGGCGTTTCCACATGGCCAATGATCATGTCCGGCATCTCGGCCGCCATCGGCACTAGATAATCGGCCATGCTGGCGTTCAGCATCTGGCCTTCCTCGTCATAGACACATTCTTCATACAGTGCGCCCCCAAGGCCCTGCACGATCCCGCCCCTGATCTGTTCGTCGACCAGTTGCGGGTTGATCACCCGCCCGCAATCCTCGACGCACCAATGCTTCAGCAGCTTGACGAAGCCGGTTTCCGGGTCGACCTCGACATACGAGGCCTGCACCCCATTGGTAAAGGCGAAGGGATAGTCCATCGTGATGAAATGGCGCGTCTGCACCAGTTCCCGCGGCAGGCCCTTTGGCAGGGTATCGCCGCGGAAATAGACGATCCGGCCCAGTTCCGACAGCGCCATGCGCGGCTCGCCGGTGGCACGGTCCACCACTTCGCCCGCCACGACATCCAGGGTGCCAGGCGCGGCCTGCAGCATGGCGGCGGCGACATCAAGGATCGAGGATTTCAGCGCCAGCCCCGCCTGCAAGGCCGCCTCGCCGCCAATACCCGCCCCCCGACTGGCCCAGGTGCCACCGCCATAGGGCGTGATCTGGGTATCGCCGGTGATGACACGGACCCGTTCGACCGGCACGCCGACGCCTTCGGCCACGACCTGCGCCAACATCGCCTCGGTTCCCTGGCCCTGTTCGGTCACCCCCGACAGGATCACGACCGATCCGTCCGGGTCCATCCGCACCGTCGCCCCATCCTGCGCCGAGATGCGCGCCCCGCCGATGCCATACATGAACGGGCTGGGGTTCGTCAGCTCGATAAAGCTGGCAATGCCGATGCCGCGATGGATGCCGCGGGCGCGCGCCTCGGCCTGATCCCGGCGCAGGCCGTCATAATCCATCATCGCGACCAGCTTGTTCAATGAAGCATGGTGCGACAGGCCTTCAAAACGCATGTTCGTCGGCGCCGTGTAGGGATAGGCGTCATCCGCGATCAGGTTGCGGCGCCGGATTTCCACAGGGTCCATCCCCAGCGCCTCGGCCGCCAGATCGACCATGCCTTCGGTCACAGCCGCGGCAATCGGGTGGCCCACGGCGCGGTACTGGCAGGTCGGCGTCTTGTTCTGGAACACGACCGAGGTGCGCGCGCGGTAATGCGCGAAGTCATAGGGCCCGCCACAGAGGTTGACGACCTGGTTACCCTCGATCGCCGATGTCCGCGGATAGACCGAATAGGGGCCGATCGCCGTCCAGTCGTCGATGTCGAAGGCCAGGATGCGACCGTCGGCATCCACGGCAATCCGCGCCTCGATCTCGTGGTCGCGGGCATGGATGTCAGTGGTAAAGCTTTCCAGCCGGTCGGCGATGAACTTGACCGGGCGGCCCATGATCCTGGCAATGGCCGCCGTGGCGACCTCATCGGGATAGACATGGACCTTGATGCCATAGCTGCCGCCGACATCGGGGCAGATCACCCGCACCGCGCCCTCGGCCAGGCCAAGATGCTGGGCCAGAACCGTCTGCATCATGTGCGGCGCCTGGGTCGCGTGATAGGCCGTCATCTGCCCCTCGGCGGGGTTCCAGTCCACCAGGATCGAACGCGGCTCGGGTGTGACGCCGGTGTGTCGGCCGGTCTTGAACCGCTGGGTGACGACCTTGTGCGCGGCCGCCATCGCCGTCTCGACATCGCCGGCCTCATGCAAACGGCGAAAGGCCAGGTTGTCGCCCAAATCAGGGTGGATCACCGGCGTTTCGGGGTCAAGCGCGGTCATCATGTCGGTAACCACGGGAAGGGGATCATAGTCCACCTCGACCACCGCGGCCCCGGCCTCGGCGGCGGCGCGGCTGTCGGCGACCACGGCGACGATGGGTTCGCCCACCCAGGTGGCCCGGTCCATCGCCAGCGGATGCTGGGGCGCGGATTTAAGCCCCTTCAAATGCGCCAGAACCGCCACCCACGGGGTACAGACCTTGGCCAGATCGGGGCCGGCAAAGACCCGGCGCACCCCCTCGATGCCAGTCGCGGCACTGTGGTCGATGCCGGTGATGCGGGCATGGGCATGGGGGCTGCGCACGAATGCCACATGCACCATGCGCGGCAGGACGATGTCATCGACATAGCGCCCGCGCCCCTGCACCAGGCGCCCGGCATTCGGTCGCGGCACGGTCTTGCCGATATAGCTGTTCGGGCGGTCCGGATTGCCGAAATCGATCGTCATGCCACAGTCTCCTGCGCTGCGCGCGCCCGGGCGACGGTTTCGATGGCATCCACAATGGCCTCATATCCGGTGCAGCGGCAGTAATTGCCCGAAATATGTTCGCGGATCTCGGCCCGGCTGGGAATGCCGCCGCGATCCAGCAGGTCGGCTGCGGTGGCCAGCATGCCCGGCGTGCAGAACCCGCATTGCAGGGCGTTGCGTTCGACGAAGGCGGCCTGCAGATCGGCGATGGTGCCTGCGTCCGACAGACCCTCGACCGTCCAGATCTCGGCGTCCTGCGCCTGCGCGGCAAGGGTCAGGCAGCCGCGCACGATCTGGCCGTTCACCCGGATCGTGCAGGCACCACAGACCCCGTGTTCACAGCCCGCATGCGCGCCGGTCATGCCGAATTCAAGCCGCAGCACGTCGATCATGTGTTGCGCCGCCGGCACCCGGGCCCGGGCGGCCTCACCGTTCAGGGTAAAGCGCAGGTCGATTTCGGTTGCGAAATCCTCAGCCATCGGTGGCCTCCTTCATCTGAATGACGGTCCGGCGCAGCAGGACGCCCGCGATATGGCGCCGATAGGCGGCGCTTGCCTGGGTGTCGCCGGGCGGATCAAGTTCGGCGCCAAGGGCGGCGACGGCGGCCTCAACATCGCCCGCATCCAGCGCCGCCATCGCGCCGCGCGCCAGAACCGGGCGCGAATCCGCCCCGAAACAGGCCAGCCGATGCCCATCTGCCCGGCGCACCAGCGCAAGACCGGCAAGCGCATAGTCACCCGATCGCCGCGCCAGTTCCGCGATCATCTGCACCTCGTCCGCCGCGGCCACCGGAACCGAAATGGCACACAGAACCTCATCGGGTTCCAGCGCGGTCTCAAAGGTGTCCAGAAAGAAATCCTCGGCGTCGATCCAGCGGCTGCCACCGGGGCCCGTGGCCTCGATCCTTGCGCCCAGGGCCAGCGCACAGGCGGGCAGTTCGGCCGCCGGATCGCAATGCGCCAGCGACCCGCCGATGGTACCCCGGGCGCGAATGGCGGCATGGGCGATCAGCGGCACCGCCTTGTGCAAAAGGGGCACATGGGCCCGGACCAGCGGGTCGGCACCCAGCTGCGCATGGGTTGTCAGCGCGCCGATGACCAGCCGGTCGCCGTCGCGGCGAATGCCGCGCAACGCGTCAACGCCGGTGATGTCGACCAGCTGCAGTTCCCCCGTCAGACCCAGGTTCATCGCCGCCACCAGACTTTGCCCCCCGGCAATCGGCCGCGCCTCGCCGCCCGAGGCGGCCAGCAAAGCGACAGCATGGGACAGATCTCTGGCCCGGACATATCCGGCCATGGTTGCCTTCATCGTGACCCTCCCTTGGGCGGTGACCTCTTCTGTCCCGCCTTATTGAGCAATTGATCTATAAGGAATCGTCTCAAAGCAAGTAAAATTTTCATCGCCACGCATGCACCGGCTTGCACCGGCCGAGAACGCAGCTAGAGGATAGTGCCGTGAACAGTGACCCGACCCCGCCTTCACCCGACCGGCGCCGCATGGCCCCGGATGACCGCCGCGCGCAGATCGTGGCGGGTGCCGTCGCCTTTTTCGCACAGGTCGGACTGGAAGGGACGACACGCGACCTGTCACGCCGGCTTGGCGTCACGCAATCGTTGATATTCAAGTACTTCACGACCAAGGCTGACCTGCTGGAAGCGGTCTATGAACATGTCTATATCGACCGCCTGTCGCCCGAACTTCCGCTGTTGCTGACCGATCGCAGCCGCCCGATCAGGGACCGGATCGTCGCCTTCTACGAAAGCTACACCCAGGCCATCTTCACCTATGAATGGATGCGCATATTCATGTTTTCCGGGCTGGCGGGGGCCGAACTGAACCGGCGCTATCTGGCCCATCTCAGCCGTCTGCTGCTGGGGCCCATGCGCGAGGAAATCGCTGCCGCCGCGCCGGGCCACGCCTTGCCGGACATGGAGGACATCTGGAACCTGCACGGCGGGATCGTCTACATCGGCATTCGCCGCTTCGTCTATCAGGTGCCCACGCCCATCGAGGATCGCCCCGCGATCGAGGCCGCCGTAACCCGCTTTCTTTCGGCATTCGGTCTGGATTAAACCCCGGCCTGGCGATGCAGGGCGGCAAGATCGTCGGCGGTATCGACATCGGCCAGCGTAGCGGCGTCGGCCTGCACGATCAGCGCATCGCGCAGCAATGACCGCGCCCCGCCCTCGCCGCTATGCGGCAGGGCCTTCAACCGATCCGTGGGAATGATCGCGGGCGGCCCGCGATAGGCGCCAGCGGCGGACGCGACGATGCGGTCGGGGGCGGCATCGGACAGTTGCACCAGCCGGGCCACATGCCGCGGATCGATCCGCGGCATGTCGGCCAGAAAGACCGCGACACGGGCACAGCCCGCCGCCACCGCCGCGCCCAGATGCAGTGACCCCAGCATGCCCCGTTCGGCCTGATCATTGATACGAATCTGAAACCCGCGGTCTGCAAAGGCCCCGGCCCATCCGGCACCGTCGCGGCACACAAGAACCCGCGCGCCCCAACGAAACGGGTCGATCACCCGCAACACATGATGTGCGACCGCCCGGCCATCAAGCCCTTGCGCAAGTTTGTCCCCCGCGCCAAAGCGCGTGCCGAATCCCGCGCCCAGCACGATCGCCGCGATGCCGCTTGCGTCCTGCCTGAACCCCGTTTCATCGCCCATGCTGCGCCGCACCCCCGGCCGCGCGATCCGCCAGCAACGCCAGCTTGTCGCGCTGCATCAACACTTCGGCCAGAACCGAGGTCGCGATTGCGGCCGCATCGCGCGCCGGCCCGAAAAGCCCGATCGGCGCGTGAATCCGCGCAATCTGGTCCTCGGTCACACCCGCCGCGCGCAACAGCGCCGTGCGCCGGGCATGGGTCGCCCGCCCGCCAAGGCAGCCGATGTAGAACGCATCGCTTTGCAGTGCGCGCCGCAGCAGGCCGATTTCGTTTTCCACATCATGGCGCAGGACCACCACCGCGCTATGGGCATCGGGGATGGCAGCAAGGTCATCGCCGGGGCCTTGCACGATCTCCAGCCCTGCGGCCTGCGCAAGGCGCGCGAAGGCCTGGGCTTCCAGACCCTGCCCGATCAGGAACAGGCGCAGATCCGGCCGGTAACTGGTGCAAAAGACCCCGTCAGCCAAGCCGGTGACACCGGCGCCGCGCGCCATCTGCAGGGTTTCGCGGGCAGGATCATAAATCAGCCGCGCCGGCACGCGCGCCGAAAGGCTTTCCAGAACCGCAGCAATCGGCGCCGGATCGCGCAGGACGTGGATGGCCAGCCCCAGCCCCCCGCCGCAGGGCAGGACAATATCGAAGAAGGGTGACCCCTTGCCGAAGCGGACCTGCCGGTCCCTGCCCGCCGCCAGCGCCGCCACGGCTTCGGCCGCCACCGCCGCCTCGACGCAACCGCCCGAGACAAAGCCGCAAAAGCCGCCGTCGCCCCGTACCGCCATGTTGGCCCCCAGCGCGCGCGCAGCGCCGCCGACGATCCCGACCAGCGTGACAAAGGCGCACCCCGTGCCCGACGCCGCCGCCTGCAGGGCGAAGTCCAATATCTCGCGCGGGCGGTCGGTCAACCGAAAGGGGCGAACCTGCGGCACGCAGGCCGCCTGCCGCGTCCCTGCCTGTTCTTCAGCGTTCTGTGCCAAGACGCATCGCCCCCCTGTTCCGGATGCAGGTCAGTCGGTTTGCACGATCTCTCCGTTCAGAACCTGACTGAATGTGGTGAAGAAGTCATTCGCCAATCTGTTCGCCGTGGACTGGATCAGCCGGCTGCCCAGCGATGCCAGCTTGCCGCCAAGCGCCGCATCGGCGGTATAGGTCAGCAATGTGCCCTCCTCGATCGCCGTCAGAACGACCTGGGCCGAGCCGCGCGCAAAGCCCGCAACCCCGCCGGACCCCTTGCCGGAAAGCAGGCAGGACATCGGCGGCACCATTTCGGACAGTTCCACATCGCCCTTGAAGCGCGCCGCAACAGGGCCGATCTTGATCTTTACGGTCGCGGCAAAGGCATTCTCGGCGGTCTGTTCCAGCTGTTCACAGCCCGGGATGGCGACCGCCAGGGTCGCGCTGTCAAACAGCGCCGCCCAGACAACTTCGGGCGGCTGGTTCAGCCGATGTTCGCCGGTCAGTTCCATGCAGTCCTCCTGTCGCGCGGCCCGGCGGCACGGCCGGGCACAAGGGGTCACATCCATATCCGGCGCGGCCCGCGCCCGATTTGTAACCATCTGGTTACAAGTGGCAGAGCCACTGATTCCGCGCAAGAAAAAAATAACCACTTGGTCACTTATGCCGGTCGCGGTATGGTCACGCCGAAGATCCGGAGCAGCCCCGATGGAAGATCACACCGCGACGCCGCAACCGCGCCGAAAGAACATGCGCTGGGACGACCGCGAACGGCAGATCCTTGAAGGCGCGGTCCGATTCTTTGCGGAATGCGGGTTTGAAGGGCAGACCCGCGAACTGGCCAAGCGACTGGGCATTTCGCATGCCGTGATCTACCGCCATTTCGACAGCAAGGAAGCGCTGATCGAACGTGTCTATGAACACCTGTACACGGGTCGCTGGCGCCGCGAATGGGGCGCGCTGATCACGGATCGAACCCTGCCGCTGGAAGACCGCCTGATCCGCTTTTACCGCGACTATGCCGATTGCGTCTTTGACTATGACTGGGTACGCATCTTCATTTCGTCGGGGTTGAAATCCTATGGCTTGCCCGAACGTTACCTGTCCATCATCCGCGACGAAATCATTCGCCCCGCCGTCGCCGAGATGCGCCATGACCTGGACCTGCCCCCCGCCCCCCCTTCGCAGGCCGAGGAAGAGCTGTTCTGGGGCCTGCATGGCGGCGTTTTCTATACGGCGCTGCGCAAATATGTCTATGCCACGAAGGTTCCAGACGATATCGGCGCCACCGTGGAACGAACCGTGCGGGCCTTTTTCGGCGGTATTACCCATGCATTCAGGGATACGGGGGCCCGCTAGCGCGCCCGCGCCGGTTCAGCCATCCGCACCCCGCAGGCTGCGCCGGGCCGCCTCGACCAGAACCTGAACCCCGATCGGCAGGATCGCATCGTTGAAATCATAGTTCGGGCTGTGCAGGTTGCGCCCGCCCTCGGCGCTGCCATTGCCGATCCACAGATAGGCGCCGGGCACCTTCTGCAACATGAAGGCAAAATCCTCGCTGGCCATGCTGGGGGGCAGTGCCGTCTCGACCGCGGTCGGGCCCAGCACCGCGGTGGCGGCCTGCCGGGCGATTTCGGCTGCGATCGGGTCATTCTCAACCGCAGGATAGCGGCGCTGATAGGTCAGTTCGGCGGTCGCGTGAAAGGCCTCGGCCACGCAGCCGGCGCGATGGGCCATTTCCGATTGCAGCAGATCGCGCGTCTGCGGCCGAAGCGAGCGGACGGTCCCGCGCAGGATAACCTCGGCCGGAATGACGTTCAGCGTATGCCCCGCATGGACCTGCGTGACCGAGATCACGGCGGAATCCGTCGGATCAATCACGCGGCTGACAATCGTCTGCCAGGCCATCTGCACCTGCGCGGCCACCGTGATCGGGTCGATCCCCTGATGCGGCATCGCGCCATGGGACCCCTTGCCCGTCAGCGTCAGTTCGAATGTGTCGAAGGCGGCCATCATCGGTCCGGGGCGGACCGCGATCCGCCCGACATCCAGCCCCGGCCAGTTGTGCATGGCAAAGACACGGTCGACGGGAAAGCGGTCGAACAGGCCCGCATCGACCATGACGCGCGCGCCGCCCTCGTTCTCCTCAGCGGGTTGAAAGATAAAGACGACGGTGCCCGGCCCCGGGGGTGCCTCCACCATGGCCCGGGCCGCACCCAGCAGCATCGCGGTATGGCCATCATGGCCGCAGGCATGCATCTTGCCGGGGATGGTCGAGGCATAGTCCAGCCCGGTCGTTTCGGCGATGTCGAGCGCATCGATATCCGCCCGCAGGCCGACCGACCCGCCCGCGCCGTTGCGCAAGATGCCGACAACGCCCGTTCCGGCGATGCCTTCATGCACCTCCAGGCCCATCATGCGCAGTTCACGCGCGATCAGGGCAGCCGTCGCATGTTCCTGAAAGGCGGTTTCGGGGCGGGAATGCAAGGCATGGCGCCAGGTTTCCAACAAGGGAACCATGTCCCGGATGCTTTGTGCGATGTTCAAGACCCTCTCCCGATCAATGCCCGAAAATCCACGCCAGGCCCAGCCCGATCCCCACCCCGACAAGCAGCCATGCAACCCGGTCGATCAGCGGAATATGCCCGGCCGCGGCCTGCGCCAACCCGCCCTGCGCGACGGGGCGCGCGGGGACGGGCGCGGCGCGGGGACGATCCGCCACGCCGGTCACGACATCCGAGAACGCGGTAAAGAAATCCTCGGCATTCTTGCGCGCGACGCTCTGGATCAGGCGCCCGCCCACGGCCGCCAGCTTGCCACCAACCTCGACCTCGGCGACATAGCGCAAGCGCGTCGCCTGATCCTCGGGCGTCAGGGTAATCGTCGCGGCGCCCCTGGCAAAGCCCGCGGCCCCCCCCTGCCCGCGCCCGGTGATCTTGTAGGATCGCGGCGGGTCCAGGTCGGTCAACGCGACCTTGCCCTTGAAGCTGGCCGATACCGGCCCCACACGCACGACGACCGTTGCGGTAAATTCGGTTTCACCCGTCTGTTCCATGGCCGTGCAACCCGGGATCGCGCGGCGCAGCACCTCGGGATCGTTCAGGCCCTTCCAGACGGTGTCCGGTGGCGCCGGGATCAGGTGATCGCCCTCGAACCGCATCAGACCTGCCCCGCGTGAACGGCGTTATAGATCCGGTAAAGCGCCTGCGTGCCTTCGGCGCCGAAACCGTCGGCCACCAGCCTTTCATACAGCGACCGCGCCAGCGACAGCCCCGGCAGGTCCAGCCCCAGTCGCCCCGCCTCGTCCAGCGCGATGGTCATGTCCTTGACAAAGTGATGGATAAAGAACCCGGGCGCGAAATCCTCGCGGATCATTTTCCGCCCCAGACCGTTCAGAAGAAAGCTGGACGCGGCCCCGGTGCCGATCACATCCACCACCTGATCGGGGTCAAGACCCGCCTGCCGGGCGTAGCTGATGCTTTCCGTGACCGCCAGCATGGTCGAGGCGATGGCGATCTGATTGGCCATCTTGGTATGCTGGCCGGCGCCAGGGCCGCCAAGGCGCGCGATCTTGCCACCCATTACCTGAAGGATCGGCAAGACGCGCTGATAGGCCGCCGCCTCGCCGCCCACCATGATGGCCAGTTTCGCATCGCGCGCGCCCACGTCGCCGCCCGACACCGGCGCATCCAGCGCCACAAGACCGCGCGCCGCGGCCGCCTGTGCAATCCTGACGGCAAGCGCGGGGCTGGAGGTGGTCATGTCGATCAGCACCGTGCCCGGGCGCGCCCGTTCAACGATGCCGCCGGGCGAAAGGCAGACATCCTCGACATCGGCCGGATAGCCGACGATCGTAATGACGACGTCGCTTGCTGCCGCGACCGCGCCCGGGCTGTCGTGCCAGATCGCGCCGCGCCCGATCAGGGCATCGGCCTTGGCCCGCGTGCGATTGAACAGGTTGAGCGTATGGCCCGCGGCAAGAACATGCCCCGCCATATGCGCGCCCATGATCCCAAGCCCGATGAAGCCGACCTTGAACTTTGTTTCTGGCGCAGATGTCACGATTGGGTCCTTTCCATGGTCTCGGGCGTCTTGTCGCGCAGCTGGGCGCGGATGCTTTGGGGCGACAGGGGCAAGCGGTCGATCGTTACCGCGAAGGGGGCAAGCGCATCATTGACGGCATTGGCCAGGGCGCCGATCGCGCCCATCACGCCGCCTTCCGCCATGCCCTTGATACCCGCTGGGGTGCGCTGGCTGGGGGTGTTGTGGTGCAAAATCTCGATCGGGGGCACCTCGCAGGCGGTCGCCACAAGGTAATCGGCCAGCGTGGCCGACAGGTTCTGTCCTGCCGCGTCATAAACGACCTGTTCCAGCAGCGCGCCACTCAGGCCCATGGCAACGGCGCCCTGCTGCTGGCCCCGCACGACAATGGGGTTCAGGACAGTGCCGCAATCCTCGGCCAGGACATAGCGCAACACCCGGATCGATCCCGTGGCGGGGTCAACCTCGACCTCGCAGGCATGGGTCGAGTTGGAATAGGTCATCGGCGGCGGATCATAGGTCAGGGCAAAGTCAAGCCCAGGCGCGATCCCCTGGGGCAGCGCGGTCGGGTCAAGGTAGGCCCGCCGCGCGACATCGCCAAGCGTCACCCCGGTATCCTGCCATTCCACACCCAGCATCCGTTCGACCCGGCCATCCCGAAGCCGCAGCCCCTTGGCCGAGTTCACGCCCAGAATGGACGCCGCGATCGCCAGCACACGGTCGCGCGCCTTTTGCGCGCACAGATACAGCGCCCCCCCGCCCGCCGTAGCCCCCCGCGCGCCACGGCTGCCCATGCCATAGGGGGCCACATCGGTATTGCCCAGATGGATGGTGACATCTTCGGCCCTGACCCCCAGCCCTTCGGCCACCGCCTGCGACAGGGGGCTTTCATAGCCCTGTCCCGTTCCCATCAACCCGACCGAGGCATTCACGGCGCCGCTGGGTTCGATCCGAACCCAGGCCGCCTCGTGACCGGAACCGGGAATGCCCGCCGACTTGTAGAATGCCGATCCATAGGTCGTGCTTTCAACGACGGTGCACAGGCCAAGCCCCACAAACCGCCCATCCGCCCGCGCGCGGCGTTGCCGGGCGCGAAATGCCGGATAATCCACCGCCCCGGCGACGGTCTCCAGCGTCTGGTGCGGGGTGATGTCTTCAAGTACCTCGCCCGTCGGCATCCGCCAGGGAAAATCCTGCGGGCGCAAGGCATTGGTGCGGCGCACCTGCAGCGGGTCCAGGCCCAGATCGCGCGCGATGGCATCCATCGTGCCTTCCATGACCCAGCTGGTGATCGCCATCGGCGCCCGCATCGGCCCTGCGCCGCATTTGTTGGTCAGGGCAACACGCACATCAAAGGCATAATCGGTGATCCGATAGGGGCCGGTCAGGATCAGGGCGATCACGCGGGCCATGTAATTCGCCGGAAAAAAGCAATAGGCGCCGAAATCCTCGTCAAGTTCCAGCTCAAGGCCCAGAATCCGGCCATCCGGCCCGACCGAGGCCCGGGTCCGGCAATCATATTCGCGCGCATGCGATGCGGCCATCAGGTTTTCCATCCGGTCCTCGCGCCAGCGCAGATTGCGGCGCAGATGCCGCGCCAGCGCCGCGACCGTCAGTTCTTCGCGGTACAGGGCGATCTTCTGGCCGAACGCCCCCCCGACATCGGGACAGATCACCGTGACCTGGCTTTCGGACAGCCCAAGCCGCGCGGCCAGCTGCCCGCGCAGCGGATGCGGCACCTGATTGCCGATATGAAGCGTCAGATGCGCGCGCCCGTCATCCCATTCGGCGCCGCAGCCGCGGGTTTCCAGTGGAACATGGGTGTGGCGCTGCAGGCCAAAGCGCGCCTCGACGACCTTGTGCGCCCCGGCCCGGCGCGCGGCGGGATCGCCCGCGCAAAAACGTTGCCGCGACACCATGTTGCTGCCGGCGGCCTCATCCACCACCGGCGCGCCGGGGGCAAAGGCGGCGGCGATGCCGGTCACCGCCTCCAGCGGTTCATAATCCACCACGACGGCCTCGGCCGCATCCTCGGCCAGATAGCGATCGCGGGCAACGACACAGGCCACCGGATCGCCGTGAAACCGCACCTTGCCGATCGGCAGAGTGGTCATTTCGGTCGGCAGCAACCCTTCAATCGGCGGGGCCAGGCGCAGCGGCGTGGTCCATTGCGCAAGATCGTGGCCGGTGAAGACACCAACCACACCCGGCATCGACAGGGCCTCTTCCGTATTGATGCCCAGGATGCGCGCATGGGCATGGGGCGAACGAACAAAGGTCACATGCAGCGCGCCCGGCAGCGCGATGTCGTCCAGATACCGCCCCCTGCCAGAGACCAGGCGCCGATCCTCCTTGCGCGGCAAGGCGCGGCCGATCTGGGTGAACCCCTCGGTCATGACGCGCCCCGCATCCGTGCCGCAGCCTTGGCGATGGCCGCCACGATCGGCTGATACCCGGTGCAGCGGCACAGATTGCCGGACAGGACATCGCGGATCTCGGCCTCGGCAGGCGCGGGATTTTCCTTCAGATAGGCCTCAAAGGTCATCACGATCCCGGATGTGCAGAAACCGCATTGCAGGCCGTGCTCTTCATGCAGGGCCTGCTGCAGCGGCGACAGCGCGTCCGGTGTTCCGACGGCCTCGATCGTGGTGATTTCATGCCCCTCCATCTGCGCGGCGAAGGTCAGGCAGGATCGTGTCGGGCGCCCATCGACAAGCACCGTACAGGCACCGCAAACCCCGTGTTCGCACCCGACATGGGTTCCCGTCAGCATCAGATCCTCGCGCAGCACGTCGGACAAAAGCTTGCGCGCGGGCACCCGAAATTCGTGGGTTTCGCCATTCACGCTCAGCGACAACATCATCAGGTCCGGGGGACTTGCGGTCATGGGGTCACCTCGCGGGCAAGGGCGCTGTCCAGCGCGCGCGCAACAAGCACCTGCACAAGATCGCGGCGGTAGGCTGCGGGCAGCTGGGCAGTGGTCTCGGGGCGGATCGCACCTGCAGCAGCCGTCGCCAGCGCGTCCCGAAAACCGCTATCGGGTTTTTCGCCGCACAAACGTTCCTCCAGCTCACCCAGCCGGATCGGAACACTGTCGACGCCGCCCAGCCCAAGCCGCAGCGCCACAACCCGCCCATCCCCGCCAAGACGGATCATCAGGGCGACGCTGGCAATGGCGAAATCACCGTGCCGGCGGCTGAACAGCTCAAAGGCCCACCGCGTTCCGGCCTCGGGCAGCGGAAAGCGAACGGCGGTCAGGATTTCCCCCTGCGCGAGGTCCACCGTCATGATCGACTGCAGAAAGTCACGGGCGGGCACAAGGCGGGTTCCGTCGCGGCCGTGCAGGACCATTTCGGCATCGTGAACCACAGCCGCCAGCGGCAATTGCGCCGCCGGATCGGCATGCACAAGGCTGCCGCCTATGGTTCCGCGCTGACGGATCGCATAATGGCCGATGGTCCGCGCCATGGTAGCCACAAGCGGCAGGGCATTGGCCAGCTCGGGCGCGGTCGCCAGCCGGTGGTGGCGCGTCATCGCCCCGATCTCCAGCAAGCCGGGTTCGGGGCGCAGATAATCCAGTTCCAGCAGGTCATTCAGATCCACCAGATGCCCGGGCCGCGCCAGCCGCATGTTCAGCATGGGGCCAAGGCTTTGCCCACCGGCGATAACCTTCGCCTCGGCCCCATGCGCCTGCAAAAGCGCAAGTGCATCGGGAACGGTTCCGGGCCGGTGATAGGTGAAGGCGCAAGGTTTCATGGCCCCCGCCCTACCAGATGAGCGAGGCGCCGGTATCCCGGTCGAACAGGTGCAGGCGGTTCACGTCGACCGCAAGAACGACGGCCTCGCCCTCGGCATGGCGCAGATCCTTGCCGACGCGGAAGAACAGTTCCGCATCCCCCAGCTGCATCCCCAGAAACTGATCCGACCCGACCGGCAGCACCGAATTCACCACCCCGGCAATGGTCTTGCCCGGCTCCATCACGCCGCTTTCATCCACATCCTCGGCGCGAATGCCAAGCCGCACGCCGCGCCCGCCCTGCCCGGACAACCGGGCCGCGATCTGCGGCGGCAGGCACAGCGCAAGATCACCGCGGCGAAACACCATGCTGTCATCCTCGGAAAGCTCCAGCTGGCCGTCGATGTAGTTGATCGGCGGATTGCCCAGGAATGAGGCGACAAAGGTATTCGCGGGCTTTTCGTAGATGTCGTCCGGCGTGCCGATCTGCTGGACCACACCATCCTTCATCACCACGATCCGGTCGGCAAGCGTCAGCGCCTCGGCCTGATCATGGGTCACATAGACAAAGGTGGTCTGCATCGCGCGGTGCAATTCCTTGATCTCGGCGCGCATCGAAATGCGCAACGCCGCATCAAGGTTCGACAGCGGTTCATCCATCAGAAAGACCGACGGTTCGCGCACCATCGCCCGGCCAAGCGCGACACGCTGGCGCTGCCCGCCCGACAATTGCGAGGGACGGCGATCAAGCAGATGCGCGATTTCCAGCTTTTGCGCCGCACTGCGCACGCGGCGGTCGATTTCATCCTTCGGCGTCTTTCGCATCTGCAGGCCGAAGGCGATGTTGTCATAGACCGATTTGTGCGGATAAAGCGCATAGCTTTGGAACACCATCGCCACATCCCGCTTGTGCGGCGGCATGTAGTTCACGACCTGATCGTCAAAGGTCAGGTCCCCCTCGGTCACCTCTTCAAGGCCCGCGATCATGTTCAGGGTGGTGGACTTGCCACACCCCGACGGCCCCAGAAGCACGATGAATTCCCGGTCGCGGATATCAAGGTTCAGGTCACGCACCGCGTGGAACCCGTTGGCATATTTCTTGTTCACATTGGCAAAGCGGATACGGGCCACGGCGGGGTCCTTTCTAGCCTTTGACTGCGCCGGCGGTCAGACCGGACACGATGTAACGTTCGAAGACGATCGCCACGATCACCGGCGGCACGATGGCCAGCACGCCCGCGGCGTTGATGAAGGAAAAGCTGATCGTGAAATCCGAGGTGAACGACGCCAGCAGGATCGGCAGCGTCTGCGAGGCCTCGGTCTGGGTGAACATCAGCGCCAGCAGGAACTCGTTCCAGCTTGTCAGGAAGGTGAACAGCACCACCGCCACCAGCGAGGGCATCGACAGCGGCAGGAACACGCGGATCAGCGCCTGCAGCCGCGAACAGCCATCGACCCGCGCCGCCTTGTCCAGTTCATCAGGAAGTCCCTCGAAATATTGCACCATGATGAACACCGTGAAGGGGACGGTCACCGCCAGATAGGTGATGACCAGCGAGGTCAGGCTGTCCAGCAGCCCCAGCTTGCGGATCACAAGGAAGAACGGCACCACAAGGGCGATATCGGGGATGACCCGCGTGATCAGGATGAAATAGACCGATGCCTCGCGCGCCCAGAACCGGATCTTGGCGATGGCATAGGCTGCCGGCACACCCACCAGCAGGTTCAGGATCACCACCAGCGTGGCCACGATCAGGCTGTTGGCCATCGAGGGCAAAAGGTTCCTGGCCGTGGACGGAATGAACCCGCCCGCAGCCGGATCAACCCCGGACCGGGTTTCATAGGTAATCTCTTTCTGCTCGCCCGCGGTGAAGATGGCCGAAAAGTTTCGCAGGGTCGGTTCATCCGGTATCCAGTGCGGCGGAACCGAAACGATCTCGGCTTCGGTCTGGAAGGACGATGAGACAAGCCAGGAAACCGGCGCCAGCACATAGATCGCCAGCACCAGCGATGCCAGGGCGATCACCACGCGCTGCCCGATGCGCGCGACCTGCCGGCGGCGCCGGTAATCGGTGGTATCGGCGGCCCTGACGGCGGAGGGGGCGGAAACATGGGTCATCGTCAGATCCTCCGGCCAAGGGTGCGAATGAAGACGTAGGACAGCGCGAAGGTCGCGATCGCCAGGATGTAGGACATCGCGGCACCGCTTCCAAACGACAGGTTGCGGAAGGTTTCGACATAGATGTGCCAGGACAGCACATGCGACGCATCGCCCGGCCCGCCCTCGGTCAGAACAAAGAACAGGTCGAAATGCCGGATCGCCATCATCGTTTCATAGATCATCACCAGCATGAACCCGGGTTTCATCGCGGGCAGCGTCACATGGATGAACCGCTGCCAGACACTGGCCCCATCGACACGCGCGGCATGGTAATGATCGGCCGGGATCGACTTCAGCGACACCAGAAGCAGGATCGCGGCCAACGGCACCTCTTTCCAGACGAAGGCATTGGCGATCAGGAAGATCGTCTTGTCCTGGTCGCCCAGCCAGACCATGTATTTGTCAATGAAATCCAGCTGATACAGCAGCCCGTTCAGCGCCCCATAGCCCGAATCATAGATCCATTTCCACATCAGCGCATTGGCCACATAGGGAATGGCCCAGGGCACAAGGATGATCGTGGACAGGATGCGCCGGCCGCGGAAATCCTGGTTCAGAAGCAGCGCGATCAGCAGCGCAATCACGGCAATCGCACTGACCGACACCAGGCTGAACACCACGGTGCGGCTGACCGAGGTCCAGAACATCTCATTGGTGAAAAGGTCGGTATAATTGTCCAGCCACACAAAAGGTGTGCGGTTGGGCCGGGTCAGCTTGACGCTGAAAAAGCTCAGGTAGAACGAATAGGCGATCGGAAAGACCGCAACGGCCATCAGGACCGTCATCACCGGCGCCAGGAACAGCGCGGCGCTGCGTTCCTCATAGCCCATGCGCCACCAGGGGCGCGTCGCCCGTATCGATACTTCGGCCAAATCAGGTTCCCCCGCACTGCCAGTTGCCGTCTTGCCCCGGGATGGCCGGGGCGCGCGCGGTCACCTGCGCCCGCCCCGGCCCAAGGCGCCTAGTAGCTTTCCTTCAGTTCATTCCACAGCGCGGCGGATTTGCCGATCGCCGCGGCCGCATCGGAATTGCCAAGGATCGCGGATTGCCAGGCCGAGCCGTTGGTCTCATTCCACTCGCCGAACCAGGGGGTGATCACATCCTTTTTCTGCGCCAGCGCCTGCTGCGCCTGGATCATCGAGACATCGCCATAGGAATCATAGGATGCGCGGACGTCGGGATCATCGAACAGGGGCTTCACGCCAAAGCCCGCGCCGATATCCAGGAACAGCAGCTTCTGGAAGGTATAGGCGCCATTGGCCTTGCCGCCGAACCATTCGATCAGTTTCGCGGTGTTCTCGGCGCGGGCCTTGTCCTGCGCGGCCTGCGCGGACATGCCATGAAAGCGCATCCAGCCCACCGTCGCATGGGACCCGTTCTTGCCCATGGGCATCAGCGCCTGGCGCACACGGCCCGCGATCTGCGACTGTTCGGGGTCGTTCATCATCCGCAGCCGGTATTTCGCCACCATGGCAAATGCGTGATTGCCCGAGGCAAACGCCTTCAGCCCCGACAATTCGCCGGTTTCCACACAGGCCGGAGAGATGATCTTGTGCTTCTGCACCGCATCCATGACCCACTGCAGCGCCTCGACCGCGCCTGCCTTGGGGTCTTGCATGATGGCATCGCCATTCTCATCCGTCAGCCGCCCCCCATGCGAAAAGACCAGGGTCGAGATGAACTCGATCAACCAGCTTTCCTGCGCCATGGCCAGCATCATCGGAAATTCCGAAATGCCCTTTTCCTTCATCACCAGCGATTGTTCGACGACTTCGTCCCAGCTGGCCGGCGGCGCATCGAACCCGGCTTGCTTCAGCTTCTCTTCATCATACAGGAAAGCCATGTAATCGGTGTAATAGGTCAGCCCGTATTGACGACCGTTATACACCATCGAGTCGGTGCTGAACTGGTCCGCATCGGCGTTGTATTGCATCAGGCTGTCGAATTCGTCGATCGGCGCGATCCAGCCCGCCTCGGCCCATTCGGGCAGCCAGGAATCGGACACCCACATCGAATCCAGCGGCGCGCCGCCCACGAACTTGGCCACCATGCCCTCGCGGTACTGGGCCCAGGGCGAGTTGCCATAATTGACCGCGATGCCGGTTTCCTTCGTGAACGCGTTCAGATGGCTTTGCACGGTATCGACCGCCGCCGACCAGGTATGCAGGTTCAGCGTCGCGCCAGCTTGCGCCCGCGCCCCCCGCAAGACCCCCGGAAGCATCAGCGCCCCGGCAGCCCCTGCCGAGGTTTTCAGGAAATCACGCCGACCAAGGCCGGCCTTCACGCCTTTGAACATTTTCCGTTCCTTTCTTTATGTGTTCGCCTTGCGAACCACGCGCTGCCGGCAAAGCCCCGGACATGCGCGCGCCCTGTTGTTGTCGGACTTCTGGTGACGTGACGTTAAATACGAATCACTAAGTCGTCAACTGACGACTTATGGTGAAAAGCAGGGGGCAATACTGACCCGGAAAACATCATCGGAAGAAACGCCAGATGCCCGCGCCCGACAGCGTCGGGCACGGGGAAATGCCGGCGTCAGCCGCAGGCCGTGTCAGCCCAGATGCGCCCGATATTCGCCCAGCATCGCCTCAAACCCCGCCAGGAAGGTCCGGATGTGCAGCGCCACAACCCTGTCCTCGCTCAGCACATTGCTGCTTTGGTACAGGTGGCGGCGGATGGCGTAATGCGAAATCGCGCCGTGCAGGGTCCAGCCCATTTCGTGCAGCACGGCCCGGTCCTCGGGAAGGTCCAACGACTTTTCGAACGCGACCTCCCGCATGATGACTTCCAGCAGTTGCGTGATTATCGACGAGATGTAATCCGGCGCCATATTCGCCTCGGCAAGTGAGGCATACATGAAGAATCTCAACCACTTGCGGGTAAGCGTTGTCTGCGTGTAATCCAGATAGAACCGGATCAGACGATCTTCCACCGACCGCGTCCGGTCCTGCAACTCGGCGAACCAAACGGCCTTGAAGGCGCCCAGAATCTCTTGCCGATAGACTTCGGCGACAAGGTCTTCCTTGGTCGGGAAAAAGCGGTAGAGAAGGCGCTGGGAAATCCCGCACTGCTCGGCAAGCTGGCGGGTCTGCGCGGTCAGTCCGTTTTCGGAAAAGAACTCCGACGCAACCTCCAGGATCTGCGCCCGCCGCTCACCATAAGGCATGCGCGCCCCGGGTTTCGCTGCACGGGCCTTGGCCCCACGCCCTTCACTTGCTTCTCGCAACGCTGTCGATTTGGCCCGCACCGCACTCGCATCCCTGACTTGCCGCCCAACCAGAGGGCGTCTTGACCACCTATTACACACCAACGCCACGCGGACCGGAAGGAAATTATTTTTTCGTCAGTTGACGACTTTTTGAAACCGGCGCTACAGTCCCCGTGGCGTGCCAGCATCGTGCAAGGCACAGCGGACCCGATTCAGGAAGAGCACATGATCTACGAAAAGCGCACCTACCGCGTCAGCGCCGGCAAGGCGCCGGAATTTCTCAGGATCTACGAAAGCGAAGGTCTTGGCATCATCACCCGCTACGCCCAGCTTATCGGCTGCTGGGTCAGCGACAGTGGCGTGCTGAACGCGGTCACCTTCATCTGGGCCTATGACGATTACGCCCACAGAACCACACAGCGCGCCAAGCTGGGCGCCGATCCCGAATGGCAGGCCTTTGTCCCCAAGATCCTGCCCTATCTGGAACATCAGGAAAGCGTGTTCCTGCTGCCTGCCGCCTTCTCGCCGCTGAAATGACCCCCGCCGGGGCGGCTCAGGCCGCCGTCCCGGCGCGCGCGGCCTGCGGCTGATAGTTCAGCACCGGCGCCAGCCAGCGTTCCACCTCGGCCAAGGACATCCCCTTGCGGCGGGCATAATCCTCGGCCTGGTCGCGTTCGACCTTGGCGACGCCGAAATAATAGGCGTCGGGATGGCCGATATAAAGGCCCGAGACCGACGACCCCGGCCACATCGCCATGCTTTCGGTCAGCTGCACCCCGGTGGCGGCCTCGGCGTCCAGAAGGCGGAACAGCGTGACCTTTTCGGTATGATCGGGCTGGGCCGGATAGCCCGGCGCGGGGCGAATACCGCGATAAGGTTCGGCGATCAGTTCTGCGGGGTCGAAGGCCTCATCCGGGGCATAGCCCCAGATCTCGCGCCGGACGCGTTCGTGCAGCATTTCCGCCATGGCTTCGGCAAAGCGATCCGCAAGCGCCTTCACCAGGATCGCGGAATAATTGTCATGCGCGCGCTCAAACCGTTCGGCCAGCGCCTGTTCCTCGGGGCCGGCGGTGACCACGAAGCCGCCAACATAATCGCGCGGGCCGCCTTCGGGTGCCACGAAATCGGCCAGCGCCACATTCGGCCGACCCGGCCGCTTGGATGTCTGCTGGCGCAGCGTGTGCAGCGTTTCCAGAACCGTGTCGCGCGCCTCATCCGTGTAAAGCCGGATGTCATCGCCCACCGCCTGCGCGGGCCAGAAGCCCACCACCGCGCGCGGGTTGAACCAGCGTTCGGCGATGATCCGCGCCAACATCGCCTGCGCATCGGCAAACAGGGCGCGCGCGGCCTCACCCTGCGCGGCATCGTCCAGGATGCGCGGATAGACACCCTTCAGCTCCCACGTCTGGAAGAAGGGGGTCCAGTCGATATAGCGGGCGATTTCGGCCAGATCCCAATCGTCGATCACCTGCGTGCCCAGCACGCGCGGGGCAGCCACCTCATAGCCTGACCAGTCGATCTGCAGCGCATTGGCCCGCGCGGCCGCCAGTGGCAGACGCATCTTGGCGGCCTCGTCGCGCAAATGGCGTTCGGCCAGCTGCAGCTGCTCGGCCCGGGTCGTCTCGATAAAGGCCGTCTTCTGGGTCTGGCTCAGCAGCTGGCTGACCACACCCACCGCGCGGCTGGCATCCAGCACATGCACCACCGGCCCGTCATAGCGCGGCGCGATCTTGACCGCCGTATGCACCCGCGATGTCGTCGCCCCGCCGATCAGCAGCGGAATATCGAACCCCTCACGCGCCATTTCAGCGGCCAGGTGGACCATCTCGTCCAGGCTGGGCGTGATCAGGCCCGACAGGCCGATCACATCCACCCCTTCGTCACACGCCACCTGCAAAATCCTCTGCGGCGGCACCATCACGCCCAGATCGATGATTTCATAGTTGTTGCAGGCCAGAACGACACCGACGATGTTCTTGCCGATGTCATGCACATCGCCCTTGACCGTGGCCATCAGCACCTTGCCGGCCGCCTCGCGCCCGCCCTGTTTCTGCGCGTCCATATACGGCAGCAACACGGCAACCGCCTGTTTCATCACCCGTGCCGATTTCACCACCTGCGGCAGGAACATCTTGCCCGCGCCGAACAGATCGCCCACCACGTTCATCCCCGCCATCAGCGGGCCTTCGATCACGTCAAGCGGCTGGGCCGCCGCCAGGCGCGCGGCCTCGGTATCGGCTTCGATGAATTCGGTAATGCCATTGACCAGCGCATGTTCCAGCCGCTTTTCCACCGGCCAGTCGCGCCAGGCCAGATCGCGGACCTTTTCCTCTTTCGCGCCGCCGCGGAAACGTTCGGCGATGTCCAGCAGCCGCTCGGTCGCATCGGGGCGCCGGTTCAGCACCACATCCTCGCAGGCCTCGCGCAGCGCCGGGTCGATCTGGTCATAGACCGCCAGCTGGCCCGCATTGACAATGCCCATGTCCATCCCCGCCTGAATGGCGTGATACAGGAACACGGCATGCATCGCCTCGCGCACGGGTTCGTTGCCGCGGAAGGAAAACGACAGGTTCGACACCCCGCCTGAAACATGCGCATGCGGCAGGTTGGCCCGGATCCAGCGCGTGGCCTCGATGAAATCGACGCCATAGTTGTTGTGTTCCTCGATGCCCGTCGCCACGGCAAAGACATTGGGGTCGAAGATGATATCCTCGGGCGGGAAGCCGATTTCATCCACCAGAATACGATAGGCCCGGGCACAGATTTCCGTCTTGCGCTTGAAGGTATCGGCCTGACCCTGTTCGTCGAACGCCATGACCACCACAGCCGCGCCATAGGCCAGGCACAGCCCCGCCTGATGGCGGAACTGCTCCTCGCCCTCTTTCAGGCTGATCGAATTCACCACCGGCTTGCCCTGCACGCATTTCAGGCCGGCCTCGATCACCTCCCATTTGGAACTGTCGATCATCACCGGCACGCGGGCGATATCGGGTTCGGCCGCCAGCAGGTTCAGGAACTCGACCATCACGGCCCTGGAATCGATCAGACCCTCGTCCATGTTGATGTCGATGATCTGGGCGCCGTTTTCCACCTGATCGCGCGCCACTTCCAGCGCGGCGGCGTAATCGCGGTTGGTGATCAGCTTTCGGAACCGGGCTGACCCGGTAACATTGGTCCGTTCGCCCACATTCACAAAGGGAATATCGGGCGTCAGGGTAAAGGGCTCCAGCCCCGACAGGCGCAGATAACGGCTCATGCGGCACTCTCCTGATCATCGGCGCGCGGGATGGCGCGGGGGGCAAAGGGGGCCACCGCCCCGGCAATGGCGCGGATATGGTCCGGCGTGGTGCCACAGCAGCCGCCGACCACATTGACCAGCCCTTCGCGGGCGAATTCGGCCACCTGGGCGGCGGTCTGTTCGGGGCCTTCGTCGTACTGGCCAAAGGCATTGGGCAGGCCCGCATTGGGATAGGCACAGATCGCGGTATCGGCCACACCCGCCAGTTCCGCCAGATGCGGGCGCATCGCCGCCGCCCCCAGCGCACAGTTCAGCCCCACGGTGAAGGGCCGCGCATGGCGCACCGAATGCCAGAAGGCCGTCGGCGTCTGCCCCGACAGCGTGCGCCCCGAGGCATCGGTGATCGTGCCCGAAATCATCATCGGCATCCGCTCGCCCCGCTCGGCAAAGACCTCGAAACAGGCAAAGATCGCGGCCTTGGCGTTCAGCGTGTCAAAGATCGTCTCGATCAGGATGATATCGGCACCGCCCGCGATCAGGCCGCGGACCTGCTGGCCATAGGCCCGGCGCAGATCGTCAAAGCTGACCGCGCGATAACCCGGGTCGTTCACATCGGGCGACAGCGAGGCGGTCCGGTTCGTCGGCCCCACGGCCCCGGCCACAAAGCGCGGGCGCCCATCCGCCGCGGCGGCGCGGTCCATCGCCTGACGCGCCAGCCGCGCGCCGGCCTCGTTCAGGTCATGCACCGCCGCCTCCATGCCGTAATCGGCCTGGGCGATGGTGGTGGCGGAAAAGGTGTTGGTCTCGACAATATCCGCCCCGGCCATGGCATAGCGGAAATGGATCTCCTCGATCGCCTGCGGCTGCGTCAGCACCAGCAGATCGTTGTTGCCCTTTTGCGGATGGTCGGAATGATGCGCGCAGCCGCCGCCGCATTGGCCCGCGTAATCCTCTTCGCTCAGGCCAAGCGCCTGAATCTGCGTTCCCATCGCCCCGTCCAGAATCAGGATACGGTCCCGCGCAAGGGCTTCCAGTCGCGCGAAGGCGGCCGATCGGGGAAGGGTCAGGCTGTGCATGGCGGACTCCGGGTTCAGGGCGCGTGGCGCTGTTTAAGTCATTCGGCTACTGGCGGCAAATTCATAATCCGCAGCAAGATCATGCATGAAATTCAACTTCACCCGCCCGCATTCCCCACCCCGCCGCGATCATGTGCGTTGACAAGCACGCCCGCATGGCGCGATATGGCACCGTCATCGGTCCTGCAGCCACCAAACACCGGCTGTCGGAGCAATAGGGAATGCGGTGAGGTGTAGCCATCAGGCGCCGAACCCGCAGCTGCCCCCGCAACTGTGAGCGGAGAGTGACGCCGAAAACACCACTGGGGCCCCGGCCCCGGGAAGGTCGGCCGAACGAAGACCCGCGAGCCAGGAGACCTGCCGGTGATGCGAAACAGGGCGCTTGCCCTGTGCCGCTGTCACCGGACGCCGGGGTGTGCGTCTTCCAAAGACCGGATGATCCGGTCCTGGTCCTGACCCCAGTTGTCCTTTCCATGGTGCCACCCCGGTGGCGCATCCGAGAGGAACAGATGTCGTTGAAACCCGTCCTGCTGGCCGCCGTGGCCGCAACCCTTCCCGCCGCCCTGCCGCTGCCCGCGCAGGCCCATTTCCAGCTGATCCATCCCGCAACACCGCTGATTGAGACGCCCGGCGATGTGCCGCTGCGCCTGATCTTCTGGCATCCGTTCGAAAACGGCCAGGTGATGGACATGGCCGCGCCGCGCGCCTTCTACGCCGTCCATCGCGGCGAAAGGATCGATCTGATGGACCGGCTGTCCCCTATCAACTTCACCGGCGCGATGAACCCCGCCGCCGCCTATGCCGCAAGCGTGCCGGTCACCCGCGCGGGCGATTACGTTCTGGTTGTCGAACCCGAACCTTATCTGGAGGCGTCCGAGGATATCTTCATCCAGCAACTGACAAAGGTCTATCTGAACCGCGCGCAGATGCCGACCGACTGGATGGAACCGCAAGGCCTGGCCACCGAAATCCTGCCCTTCAACAAGCCCTACAACCTGATCGCCGGGTCAAGCTTCACCGGCCAGGTCCTGTCCGAAGGCAAGCCGGTGGCCGGGGCCGAAATCGAGATCGAGTTCATGGCCGCCGAACCCGACATGGCCGCCAATGCCGCCAAACCGCCCACCGCCGGGCCGATGCCGGGCGGCAGCCTTGTCGCGATTGCCGATGCCAACGGCATGTTCACCTTTGCCATTCCACGGGCGGGCTGGTGGGGTTTTGCCGCGCTTGGCGCGGGCCCGGTGCGCGAACATCAGGGCAAAGAGCTTAGCCAGGACGCGGTGATCTGGGTCCGCGCCTGGGACATGGAGTAGCGCGGTGCATATCGTCGATGGCGCATTGTCCGGGCCGATCGTCGCGGCGGGCGCGCTGCTTTCGGCCGGGGGCATCGCCCTTGGCCTGCGCGCGATGACGCTGGACCGCATCCCCGCGGCGGGCGTGCTGGCGGCCAGCTTTTTCGTCGCCTCGCTGATCCATGTGCCGGTCGGACCAAGCTCGGTGCATCTCATCCTGAACGGGCTGGCCGGGCTGGTGCTGGGCTGGGCCGCCTTTCCGGCGCTGTTCGTGGGGCTGGTGCTGCAGGCGGTGTTCTTCGGCTTTGGCGGGGTGACGGTGCTGGGCATCAACACGCTGGCGATCGCCCTGCCCGCGGTGCTGATCGGGGCGGCCCTGCGCCCGCTGATCGCAGGCGCGGGCCCGGCGCGGGCGGCGGTTCTGGGCGGTCTGGGTGGTGCGGGGGCGCTGGCGCTGACCGGCGTGGTGATCGCCGCGGCGCTGGCGCTGACCGGGGCGGGCTTCGTGCCTGCGGCCAAACTTGTCCTGGTGGCGCATCTGCCCGTGATGGTGATCGAGGGGCTGCTGACCGCCGCCGCCGTCGGCCTGCTGCAGCGCGTCCGCCCCGATCTGTTCACCGCCCTTGCTACATCATGAGGCCCAAGATGCGTATGAAACCCCTGATTGTGGCACTGCTGATCGGCTTTGCCCCCCTGCCCGCGCTGGCACACAAGGTCATCGCCTCGGTCTATCCCGCAGGCCGCGCCGTCGAGGGCGAGATCGGCTTTTCCAACGGTGCGATGGCGCTGCGCCAGACCGTGCAGGTCACCACCCCCGAGGGTCGCGCCCTTGGCACCGCCCTGACCGATGACACCGGCCTGTTCACCTTCACCCCGGTTGAGCCGGTCGAGCATGTCTTCACCGTCGATCTGGGTGCCGGTCACGTCGCCGAGGCCCGCCTCGCCGCACCCGAGATTGCCCGGCTGCTGGGCAAGGCCCCCGCCGCCGATCCGACCGCGCCGTCCACCACGGGCGCTGTCACAGCCAGCACCGACAGCGACGCGCTGGCCACGATGCTGCGCGATGAATTGCGCCCCCTGCGTCAGGAAATCGCCGCCTACAAGGAAAAGAACGACCTGCAGATGATCCTGGGGGGCATGGGCTATATCGCGGGGCTGTTCGGGCTGGGCTTTTATCTCGCGGCACGGCGGCAACTGGCGGGGGGGCGGGCATGACCTTTTCACCCGCGCCCGTGCTGCCCGCCGCGGCCACCCCGGCGCCCGCCGCCACCGCACCTGTTTCCCCCGCAGGCGCGCTGCTGACCCGGCTGGACCCGCGGCTGCGCGTTGGCGCCGCGCTGGCATTCGCGCTGCTGGCGGCGGCGCTGTCCAGCCTTGCCGCCCTTGGCGCGGCGCTGGCGGCGGCGCTGGCGCTGATGGCGCTGTCGGGCCTGCCGCCGCGCGCGACCTTGCGGCGCATGGCGGCGATGGACGGCTTCATCCTGATCATGCTGATCCTGCTGCCCTTCACCACGCCGGGCACCCCGCTTGCCACCCTGCCCGGCGGTTTCACGGCCAGCCAACAGGGCCTGCATCTGGCGCTGGACATCGCCCTGACGGCCAATGCCGTGATCCTGATGCTGATGGTGCTGGTGGGCACGATGGGCCCCGTCACCCTTGGCCATGCGCTGGCGCGGCTGCGGGTGCCGGCGGGGCTGGTGCATCTGATGCTGTTCACCGTGCGCTATATCGAGGTGCTGCGCGCCGAACAGGCCCGGATGCGCCAGGCGATGAAGGCCCGCGGCTTTCGCCCCCGGACCGATCTGCATACGCTGCGATCGCTGGGCCATCTGGTCGGCATGCTGCTGGTCCGCGCGTTTGAGCGGTCTGAACGCATCCTGCAGGCGATGAAATGCCGCGGCTTTACCGGCCATCTGCCGCTGCTGGATGACATGCGCCTGCGCCGCGCCGATCTGTGTTTCGCGCTGGCCTTCGCCGCGCTGCTGACCGCCCTTACCATTCTGGAACTTGGCCTTGTCCGCATTGCTTGACCTTCACGATATCCATTTCGCCTGGCCCGGCCATGCCCCGGTGCTGGCCGGTGCCTCGCTGCACATCGCGGCGGGGGAACGGGTGGCGCTGGTCGGGCCCAATGGCTGCGGCAAGTCCACCCTGCTGCGCATCGCGCTGGGGCTGTTGCGCCCCGCCGCGGGCCAGATCACCGCTTTCGGCCGCCCCCGCCACACCGAAACCGATTTCCACGAGGTCCGCCGCCGCGCCGGTCTGGTGTTTCAGGACCCCGACGATCAGCTGTTCTGCCCGACCGTACGCGAGGATGTGGCCTTCGGCCCGCTCAACATGGGCAAAAGCCGCGCCGAGACACTGGCCATCGTCGATGCGGTGCTGGACCGGCTGGGGCTGATGCATCTGCGCGACCGCGTCACCCACCACCTGTCAGGGGGCGAAAAGCGGCTGGTGACGCTGGCCACCGTTCTGGCGATGGACCCCGAGGTTCTGATCCTGGATGAGCCGACCAACGCGCTTGACCCCGATAATGAGGCGCGCCTGCTGGCGATCCTGCAATCCCTGCCGCAGGCGATCGTGCTGGTCTGCCACGACGCCGGCTTCCGCGCCCGGCTTGTGGGGCGCGAATGCCACCTGTCGGGGGGCCGGATCGTCCCGGGCTAGGCGCCGCCCGCCCCGATCCGGCGGCGCATCAGATAGATGTCCATCACCCAGCCATGATCCGCACGCAGCGCGGCGCGGGTGGCCACGATGTCGTCCGCCACCTGCGCCAGCGGGCCTGCGCGCAGCACCTCTTCGGGCATGCCGACGCAGGCCCCCCACCAGATGTCAATCCCCTCGGGCGGCAGGGCGCGAAAGGCACAGTCCCCGTCCAGCATCACCACCACCGTATCCGCGCCGGGGGGCCAGCCGCCCTGCCGCAGCTGGCGCCCCGTGGTGATGGCCACTGGCGCGCCAATATCGTTCAGCGGGATCGCATGGGCCGCGCACAGCGCCTGAATCGCGGTGATACCGGGGATGACCCGGGTGCGCAGGGCCATCCGCCCCGCCAGCCGGTCCGCGATGCGCAGGGTGGAATCGTAAAGCGACGGGTCCCCCCAGACCAGCAGCGCCACCCGTCCGCCCCGGTCGCCAAGCGCGGCATGCATCTGGCGCTCCCATGCGTCGGCGATGGCGTCATGCCAGTCATCCACCCCCGCGCGATAGGACGGGTTGGCCGCATCGCGCACCGGCAGGGCGAATTCCACCACCTGCGTGTCGGGATTGCCCAGATGCTGCGCGCAGATCGCCCGGCGCAGGCCCGCCAGATCGGATTTGTCCGCCCCCTTCAGCGGGATCAGGATCAGATCGGCGGCATTCATCGCCCGCACCGCCTGCCCCGTCACATGGTCGGGATTGCCGGTGCCGATGCCGATCAGGGTCAGCTCGATCATCTATCCCTCCGCCAGCGGGCCATACAGGATCAGCGCCGGATGTTCCGACCGTTCCGCCGCCAGATCGGCGGCCAGCGCCGCCACCGTGGTCCGGGTCAGCGCCTGTTCAGGATGACCCACCGCCTCGGCCAGAAGCGCGGGCGTTCCGGCAGGCAGTCCCGCCTGCATCAACCCCTGCGCCAGGCGCGGAAAGGTGCGCTTGCCCATGAACACCACCGTGGTCGCCCCCGGATCGGCCAGCGCCGCCCAGTTCAGCGACTCGGGCAGATCGCCGGTCACATCGGCGCCGGTCACGAACTGCACCCGCCGCGCCGTCAGCCGCCGGGTCAGCGGGATCCCCGCCGCCGCCGCCGCCGCGCAGGCCGACGGCACGCCCGGCACCACCTCATAATCAATGCCCGCCGCCCGCAGCGCCACCAGTTCCTCCTCCAGCCGGCCAAACAGCCCGGCATCGCCCGATTTCAGCCGCACCACCCGCGCGCCGGTCTGCGCATGGTCCACCAGCAGCCGGTTCACATGGTCCTGCCGCGCCGAGGGCCGCCCCGCCCGCTTGCCCACCGCGACCAGATCGGCCCCCGGCCGGGCATGGCCCAGCACCGGCCCCGAGGACAGATCGTCGAACAGCACCACATCTGCACGCGCCAGCCGGTCCACGGCCTTCAGCGTCAAAAGCTCGGGGTCGCCCGGACCCGAGGAAACGAAAGAGACAAAACCGCTCATGCGCTGGCCTCTGCAATCAGATGAAAGAATGTGCCGCTGACCTGCCCGCCGCCCGGCAGGGCGCGGATCGACCCGGTTTCGGGCACCGCCGCGCCGGTGGCATCCAGAACCCCGGCCAGGGGCGCATCGGGCTGGGCGGTGATGGTGGCATAGTGAAACTCATGCCCGCGCAGGCGCGCGCCGGGGGCAAAACCGGGCAGCGGCGCGACCAGCCGCGCCAGCCGATAGCCCAGATGCATCCGGCGCCGCGCGAACGAACTTTCCAGCCCCAGCAACCCGGCCATCTGGTGGCGCCCCCCCTGCGCATCCACCAGCCCCGCGCCAAGCGCCATATAGCCGCCGCATTCGCCGTGCACCGGCCGCGTCGCCGCAAAGGCCCCCAGCCCTGCGCGGAACCGATGCGCCGCCGCCAGCCGCCCGCCATGCAGTTCGGGGTAGCCGCCGGGCAACCAGCAGCAATCGGCGCTGTCATCGGGCGCCTCATCGCCCAGCGGCGAAAACGGCAGGATCGTCGCGCCCGCCGCGCGCCAGCCCGCGATCAGATGCGGATAGACGAAGGAAAAGGCCGCGTCGCGCGCCAGTGCGATCCGCATGCCCGGCGGCGGCGCGGGGGGTACAACAGGCACATCCGCCCGCGCGGGCCCCGCCGCGGCAACCGCGATGAACGCATCCAGATCGCAATGCGCGGCCACGATCCGCCCCGCCTCGGCCATGATCGCCGCAAGGCCCGCGGTCTCCTCGGCCTGCACCAGGCCCAGATGGCGCTCGGGCAGCTCGATGCCCGCCGCGCGGGGCAACGCGCCCAGCACCGCGATCCCGGCCTCGGCAAAGCCCGCGCGGCACAGCGCCTCATGCCGGGGCGAGGCGACCTTGTTCAGCACCACGCCCGCAACCCGCACACCCGCGCGGAACCGGCCCAGACCCTGCGCCACCGCCGCCGCGGTCTGCGCCTGCCCGGACGTGTCGATCACCAGAACCACCGGCCAGCCCATCAGCGCCGCGATGTCGGCGCTGGCCCCGGTCCCGGTTTCCCCCGGCTGCGCCACCCCGTCGAACAATCCCATCGAACCTTCGGCCACGATCAGATCGGTCGGCGCCTTGGCCGCACCCGCCACCAGCCCCGCGATCTGCGCCGGACGCATCGCCCAGCCATCCAGATTGACCGAGACCCGCCCCGCCGCCGCCGCATGAAAGCCGGGATCGATGTAATCGGGCCCGCATTTGAAGGGCTGCACCGCCCCCCCCCGCGCCCGCAGCGCCGCCAAAAGGCCCAGCGTCAGCGTGGTCTTGCCCGCGCCCGAGGCCGGGGCCGAAATCACCAGACCGGGGATCGGCGCGCTCATGCCTCACCCGTGCCGGGAAAGCGCGGATGCGTGCCCACGGGGCGATAACGACGGTCGTAATCGCCCGCGTAAAGCCGGCTTTCGTCGAAATCCTCGGCCCCGATGGATCGGCCCACAAGGATCAGCGCGGTGCGCTCCATCTCGGCGCCGACGGCGGTTTCCAGCGTGCCCAGCGTGGCGCGCACCACCCGCTCATCGGGCCAGCTGGCGCGCCAGACCACCGCCACCGGGCAATCCGCGCCGTAATGCGGCGTCAGATCGGCCACCACCTTGTCCAGCACATGCACCGACAGATGGATCGCCAGCACCGCCCCGGTCGCGGCGAAATTGGCCAGCGTCTCGCCCTCGGGCATGGCGCTGGCCCGGCCCGAGGTCCGCGTCAGCACCACCGATTGCGCCACCCCCGGCAGGGTCAGTTCCGCCCCCAGCGTCGCGGCGGCGGCGGCAAAAGACGGCACCCCCGGCGTGACGTCATAGGGAATGTTCAGCGCGCGCAACCGGCGCAGCTGTTCGCCCATCGCCGACCAGACCGACAGGTCGCCCGAATGCAACCGCGCCACATCCTGCCCCTGCGCATGCGCCTGGGCCATTTCCGCGATGATCTGGTCCAGGCTCAGCGGCGCGGTATTGACGATCCGCGCCCCGGGCGGGCAATGCGCCAGCAGCGCCGCGGGCACCAGGCTGCCAGCATAAAGGCAGACCGGACAGGCCGCGATCAGGTCGCGCCCGCGCAGGGTGATCAGATCCGCCGCCCCCGGCCCCGCGCCGATGAAATGCACCGTCATGGCTTTGTTCCCCTTGCCTCTGCTTCGGCCACGGCCACCGTGACCCCGCCCACCACCAGCCGCGCCACCACCAGCCGCGCGCCCGGACCCGCCGCCACAAGCGCCGCCGCCTCGGCCACCGATCCGGTGGCATACAGCGCCCGGACCCGCGCCGATTGCGTCGGCGTCTGCACCCCCGCGACCGGCACGCCCACCACCCGGCGCGCGGGAAAGGCCGCCGCCAGCGCCACCACCCGTTGCGGTATCGTGGCCAGATGGTCAACCCCGCCCTGCGCCTCGACCGCCGCCAGCGCGCGCGAAAGCGCCGCCGCCGGGGTGCCAGGGCGAAATCCGATGCCCGCCACCCTCATCGCACCACGGCCCATTGCACCACCGGGCGCAGGGGGGCCCAGCCGCGCATCCGGCCAAGCGCATCCGCCTGCGCCAGTTCGATCCGCAGCAGGCTGCCGCCATGGCGCGCCTGCAACCCGGCCAGCAATGCCTCGGTTTCCAGCGTCACGCCATTGGCGACCAGCCGCGTGCCCGGGGCCAGCCGATCCCACAACGCCGCGAACAGCGCCGCCGACCCGCCGCCGCCCACAAAGACCGCATCGGGCGCGGGCAGACCTTCCAGCACCCCGGGCGCGCGCCCTTCGACCGCGCTCATCCGTGCCACCAGCCCGAAGGCAGCGATATTGGCGCGGATATTGGCAAGGCGGTCGGCGCGCGGCTCGATCGTCACCGCGCGCCCGCCCGCCCGGCACCATTCCACCGAGACCGAGCCCGACCCGCCGCCAATATCCCAAAGCAACTCGCCCCGCCGGGGCGCCAGCGCCGCCAGCGTCAGCGCGCGCACCGGGGCCTTGGTGATCTGCCCGTCATGGGCGAATTCCGCCTCGGCCAGGCCTGGCACCTGCGGCAGGCCCGCACCCCGCGCCAGATCCGCCCCGTCCAGCGCCACCGCAACGGGCGCGGCGATCGCATCCAGGCCGAAGCCATCGGCGCGGGTCACGCGCACCCGTTCCTGCGGTCCGCCCAGCCGTTCCAGCACCGCCATCCGCACCGCGCCAAGGCCCTGCCCCACCAGCCAATCGGCCAGCGCGCCCGGCGCCTGCCCGTCGCGCAGCGTGGCAATCACCCGCGCACCGCGCCCCAGAACACCGCGCAGACCCGCATAGGGCGCCGCGTGCAGGCCCAGGCACCACACCTCTTCCAGCCGCCAGCCCAGCCGCGCGGCGGCCAGCGAAAACACCCCCGGCGCGGGCAGCGCGCGCCATTCCCCCGGCGCCAGCGCCGCCGCCAGCGACCCGCCCGCGCCAAACCAGAACGGATCGCCCGAGGCCAGCACCACCACCCGCCGCCCCCGCAGCGCCAGCACCGGGGCAATGTCGAACGGCACCGGCCAGGCCCGCCCCCGCGCGCCCGCCCCCACCAGCGCCAGATGACGCGGCCCGCCAAAGATCACCTCGGCCCCGGCAATCGCGGCACGGCTTGCATCCGACAGCCCTTCGGGGCCATCTTCGCCCAGACCCACCACCACCAGCCACGGATCAGCCATGACGCGCATCCTTCTTCTGGGCGGCACGACCGAGGCCAGCCGCCTGGCCGCCGAACTGGCCCGCGCGCGCCTGCCTGCGGTCTTTTCCTATGCCGGGCGCACCGGCGCGCCGGTCGCGCAACCGCTGCCCACCCGTGTCGGGGGCTTTGGCGGCGTGGCGGGGCTGGCGGCCTTTTTGCGCGATCAGGCGATCAGCCATGTGATCGACGCCACCCATCCCTTCGCCGCGGGTATCAGCGGCAATGCCATCGCCGCCTGCGCCGAAACCGGCACGCCGCTGCTGGCCCTCGAACGCACGCCCTGGACCGCAGGCCCGGGCGACCGCTGGACCGCTGTTCCCGACATCGCCGCCGCTGTCGCCGCCCTGCCCGACAGCCCGGCGCGGGTGTTTCTGGCGATCGGCAAGCAGAACCTTGCCCCCTTCGCGGCCAAACCGCAGCATCACTACCTGCTGCGCCTGGTCGATCCGCCCGAAGGCCCGCTGCCCCTGCCCGACGCCCGCGCGGTCATCGCCCGCGGCCCCTTTGATGCGGCCGGCGACACCGCCCTGCTGCGTGCCCATGCCATCACCCATGTCGTCGCCAAGAATGCCGGTGGCACGGGCGCCGCGGCCAAGCTGACCGCCGCCCGCACCCTTGGCCTGGCCGTGATCCTGATCGACCGGCCCGCCCTGCCGGCGCGGGAAACCGCCGCCAGCGTGGCGCAGGTGATGGACTGGCTGGCCCGTCATGGCATCGTCGCCGGGCTTGCCCCCGAGCGCGGCGTATAGACCCAGCGCCCGACCCGCCGGGTCGCGGAATTTCCTACGATCACCACGGTGCGCATGTCGGCCATCTCGGGGCGGGCCTCGGCCAGGGTGACGACGCGCAGCGCCTCATCGGGGGTGCTGACGGCGCGGGCAAAGATGATCAGCCGGTCGGGGCCACATTCCTCGCGCAGCAGCTCCAGCACGCGGGCGAACTGATACGGGCGCGCCCTGGACCGGGGGTTATAGAATGCCATGGCGAAATCGCCCCGCGCGGCATGGCGCAGCCGGTGTTCGACCATCTCAAAGGGTTTCAGGTTGTCGCTCAGGTTGATCGCGCAGAAATCATGGCCCAGCGGCGCCCCCGCCCGCGCCGCCGCCGCCAGCATCGCGGTGATGCCGGGCAGGATGCGGATCTCGGGATGGGCGGCGTCGGGCAAATCCTCCAGCGCCTCGAACAGGGCCGAGGCCATGGCAAACACCCCCGGATCGCCCGAAGACACGATCACCACCCGCCGCCCCGCCGCCGCCATGGCCAGCGCGGCGCGTGCACGATCCAGTTCCACCCGGTTGTCGGACGGGTGCAGCACCAGCCCAGGGCGCGGCGCGATCCGGGCGACATAGGGGATATAGCCCACCACATCGGTCGCCTGTGCCAGCGCGGCGCTGACCTCGGGGGTAACCAGCGCCTCATCCCCGGGGCCCAGCCCCGCGACGGCGATCCAGCCGGTCATTCCGCGGCCTCGGCCAGTTCGGGGCGCCGGCCCTGGCCATGCACCAGAACGATCGCGAAATAGGGGCAGTCGTGGTCCTCGACCTCGGTCAGGCGCGCGATGCGCTGGCCCGGCATCGTGCCACGTTCGACCAGCCAGGCCGCGTCCAGCCGCCCGGCCCGCGCCAGCGCGCGGCGCACCTTGGGCAGGTTGCGCCCGGTCTTCATCACCACCAGCGCATCGGCGCCGCGCATATGCGCCACCAGATCCGCTTCGGGCAGGGTGCCCATAAGCACACTCAGCACATCATCACCCCAGGTGATCGGCGTGCCCGTGGCATTCCAGCAGCCGGTCATGCCGGTGATGCCCGGGATCACATCCATCGCGACCCGATCCTTAAGCCGCGTGTAAAGATGCATGAAGGAACCGTAGAAAAACGGGTCCCCCTCGCACAGCACCACCACCTCGTGATCGCGGGCGAGCGTTTCCAGCCGCGCCGCCCAGTCATCGTAGAACCCAGCCAGCAGGCGGTTGTATTCGGGGCTGTCAAAGGGGATTTCCGTGGTGACGGGATATTCCATCGGATATTCCACCACATCCGCCGCCAGCATCCCATCCACGATGCGGCGCGCCTGACCCTGGCGCCCCTTCTTGCGGAAATAGGCGACATGGCCCGCCCCGCGAATGGCGCGATCCGCCCGGACCGCGATCAGATCGGGGTCGCCCGGCCCAAGGCCCGCGCAGATGATCCGGCCCATGGCTTACTCCTTCCGGCTGGCAAGGGCGTTGACGGCGGCCACCGTGATGGCCGATCCGCCCAGACGCCCCTCAACGATCACACAGGGAACCGACGCCGCCGCGATCAGCGCAGCCTTGGATTCCGCCGCCCCGATAAAGCCCACCGGGCAGCCGATGATCGCGGCAGGGCGCGGGCAGGCGGGGTCTTCCAGCATGTTCAGCAGGTGAAACAGCGCGGTCGGCGCATTGCCGATCGCCACCACCGCCCCGGCCAGATGCGGGCGCCACAGTTCCAGCGCCGCGGCGGATCGCGTGTTACCCATCGCGCGGGCCAGATCGGGCACGGCGGGGTCGTGCAGGGTGCAGATCACCGCATTGCCCGCGGGCAGGCGCGCGCGGGTGATCCCCTCGGACACCATCCGCGCATCGCACAGGACCGGCGCCCCCGCCTCCAGCGCGGCGCGCGCGGCAATGGCCATGCCGGGGGTAAAGCGGACATGGCGTTCCAGCCCCACCATCCCGGCGGCATGGATCATGCGCACCACCACCACCTCTTCCTCGGGGGTGAACCGGGCCAGATCGGCCTCGGCGCGGATCGTGGCGAAGGACTGTTCGTAGATCTTCGCGCCGTCCTTTTCATAGACATGGGGCATTCAGGAAAACTCCGGTAAATCGGGCAGGTCGGCCGGGGTCAGGCCGCGGCGGGCGGGGCTGTCCTGGGCGGTGCCATTCGTGATCAGGTCAAATCCTTGCGCCGTCGCCACCAGCGTCAGCCCCGCACGCGCGGGCCAGGCACAGCCCTTGGCACAGCCCGCCACATGCAGCACCCGGCCCCCGCGCACAAGGGGCGCCAGTGTGCGGGCCAGCGGCCGGACCGGCCCCGCCGCCTGCAGACAGCCGGGCGCGCCGGTGCAGGCATAGACCCGCAACAGCGGATCGGCGGGGTCGGTGATCAGCCCCGCCAGCTGCGGCATGGCGGCCAGCCCCTCGACCAGCACCATCCGCCAGGGCGTGATCCGCAAGGGCCCCAGCGCGCCAAGGGCGGCAAAGGTTTCCGCCTGCATCTGACCGAATTCAAAAGCCACAAGCGCGCCTTGCGGGCACAGCCCCGGCCCCGGCTGCGGGCCTGCGGGCGCGGGCGCCAGGGTGCCGGCCAGCGCCGCTTCGGGCCGGGCGCCGCGCGCGATCAACGCCGCCATCCGGCCCCGCCCCTGCTGCACCCCGCCCGCCGCCACGAACCAGCGCGCCAGCGCGATGGCCGCATCGGGGGCCGACCTTTCACTGACCGGCGCGCCCAGATCCATGCCCGCCGCGCGCAGGATCAGCCCGCCATCCGCATCCCGTTCCAGCCGGATATCAGCGGGCGTTCCCGCCATCACCGGCGCAGGGCCGGTGTCGATCATGAAGCCGAACTTGCCCGGCAGCACCGGCGCCCCGGCCAGCGCCGCGCCAAGCGCGGCGGCCAGGGCATCGTCACGGGCGTCGGCAAAGGGCGTCACGATCAGGTTGCGCCGCGCCTCGGCGGCCGGATCGGCATCGATCAGGCCCAGCCGCGCCAGATCGGCGATCAGCCGCGGGTGGCTGTCGGGGGTGACCCCGCGCAGCTGCACATTGGCCCGCCCCGACAGATCGATCCGCCCGTTGCCATGCGCCCGCGCCGCCGCCGCGATCCCCGCCGCCTGCGCAGGCGTGACCCGCCCGCCCACCGGGCGCACCCGCACCACCAGCCCATCGCCCGACGCCATCGGCCGCAGCGCGCCGGGGCACCAACCCTGCACGGCAAAGCTCATGCCCCGTCCTCCAGCGTGGCGGCGATGGAATTGCGCCGCGTCTGCCACAGCCCCGCCGCGGCCAGCCGTTGGAACAGATCGCGCATCGCCGCCAGCGCGGCGGGGTTTTCGCGCGCCATGAAATCCACGATCTCCGCCCGGCCCAGGGTCGCGTCGTGATACATGTCGAACAGATGGCCGGGCACCACCTGGGCCAGCTGCGCAAAGGCCGCCAGATGATCCAGCGTCGCCGCAATCTCGGCCGCGCCGCGATAGCCATGACGCATCATCCCATCGGCCCAGCCGGGGGCCGCGGCGCGCGCGCGCACCACACGCGCGATTTCCTCGGTCAGGTTGCGGGCGCGCGGGCGGTCGGGCTGCGTCGCATCCAGATGATACAGCGCCGGCGCCGATGCCCCCAGCCGCGCCAGCGCCGCGGCAAAGCCCGCCTCATGCGCGGCATAATCCGCCGCCAGCAACAGATCGGATTCGGGCAGATCCTGCGCGTGAACGAAACTGTCGGCCCGGCGCAAACGCGCCTCCAGCCCGGCACGGTCGGGCCGCGCCCCGCCATCGGCCGCGATCGCCCAGCTGGAGGCCGCCATCCACGCCTCACCCGCCGCCGCGCGTGACGCGGGCGTGAAATCGGCGGTCACATCGCCAAGGCCCAGCCCATATTGCCCCGGCTGCGGCCCAAAGACCCGCGCCGCGCGGGCCAGATAGGGGTTGTCCTCATCCGCCTCATCCCGCGCGGCCAGCGCCGCCGCCCCGGTTTCGAACAGCTGCGCAAGGCCGGGGAAAACATCCCGGAACAGGCCAGACACCCGCAGCGTCACATCGATGCGCGGCCGCCCCAGCAAAGCCAGCGGCACCACCTCGACGCCCGACACCCGCGCCGCACCCTCATCCCAGACCGGCTTCAGCCCGGCCAGATGCAACGCCATGGCGAATTCCTCGCCCGCGGTGCGCATCGTGGCACTGCCCCACAGATCGACGACCATCCCCCGGGGCCAGTCGCCATGATCCTGCAGATGCCGGCGCAACAGTTCTTCGGCCAGCTTCACGCCCTGCGCATGGGCCGCGCGGCTGGGCACCGCGCGCGGATCGACCGAAAACAGGTTGCGCCCCGTGGGCATCACATCCGACCGCCCCCGCGCCGGGCTGCCCGAAGGCCCCGGCGCGACCCGCCGCCCCGCCAGCGCCGCCGAAAGCCCCGCCCGTTCAGCCGCCCCGCAGGCCCCCTGCCCCAGCACATGCAGACCGTCGCCGAACTGGCTTTCCTTGATGTCGCAGACAAAGCGGTCGATCCGGGTGATCGCCTCGGCGGCGCTGGCGGCGGCGGGGATGCCCAGATCGTCTTCGACGCCGCTGGCGCGCGCCTCGTCGCGGATATCGGCGATCAGCCGGTCGCGCCGGGCCGGGTCCAGCCCGTCGGCGGTGGAATATTCATCCAGCAGCCGTTCCAGCCGCACCATCCCGTCGGGCACCGTTGCGGCCACCATCGGCGGGGGCAGATGGCCCAGCGTCACCGCCCCGATCCGGCGCTTGGCCTGCGCGGCCTCGCCGGGGTCATTGACGATGAAGGGATAGATCACCGGCACCGGCCCGGTCAACACCTCGGGCCAGCAGGTATCGGACAGCGCCACCGCCTTGCCCGGCAGCCATTCCAGCGTGCCATGCGCGCCCATGTGGACCAGCGCGTCCATGCCCTGGGCGCGCAGCCACAGGTAAAAGGCCACATAGGAATGGCGCGGCACCCGGCCCAGATCGTGATAGGCCTCATCGCGTTCGCCGGGCGCATCGCGTTCGGGCTGCAGCGCCAGCAAGACCCCCCCGCGCCGGATCGCGGCAAAGTGGAAGGCGCCATCGCGGCAGGCCGGGTCATCGCCGGGCGCACCCCAGGCCGCCGCCAGATCCGCCCGCAGCGATGCGGGAAGACGGTCCAGCGCGGCCAGATAATCGGCCAGCGGCCAGCTGATGCGCGCCGTATCCAGCGCCCCGGGGTCCGGGCCGGGGGCCACCGCATGGCCCTCATCGGCCAGCTGATCCAGCAGCCCCCGGGCCGAGGCCAGCGCATCCAGCCCCACCGCATGGGCCATCTGCCAGGGCCGGCCCGGATAGGTCGACAGCACCAGCGCCAGCCGCCGATCCGCCGCGGGCGTCACCGCCAGCCGGTGCCAGGCCAGGGCCCGGTCCAGCACCGCCGCGATCCGCCCCGCATCGGCGCGATGCGAAAACCGCGCGTATTCCAGATCGGGGTCGCGCGGTTCGGGCGCCTTGAAGGACACGACCCCCGCAAACAGCCGCCCGTCCACCTCGGGCAGGACGACATGCATCGCCAGATCGGCAGGCGACAGGCCGCGTTCCGCCCCCGCCCAATCGCGCCGCCGTGCCGAAGACAGGGCCACCTGAAACACCGGGCAGGCAAAACGGTCAAAGGGCGTCGCGCCATCGGCCCCCTGCGCGGAAAAGGCCGTGGCATTGATCACCAGCGCGGGCGCCCGCCCGTCCAGCGCGGTTTCCAGCCATTCGCCAAAGCCTGCGGCCTTCAGCGACGGCGCAAAGACCCCACAGGCCGCAAAGCCCCGCGCACGCAGCCCCGCGATCAGCGCATCGACCGGCGCCAGATCCGCCGCCGTCAGATAGGACCGGTAAAAGCTGACCAGCGCCAGCGGCGCCCCCGATGGCGGCGGCGCAGCCAGGACGCCCGCATCAGGGTCATGAAACCCCATCGCAGGCATGCTTTTGTCCCCCGGCACCGGCCCCGCATAAAGACCCGAGGCCAGCGCCAGCTGCGCCAACGCGGCCTGCGCTGCGACAGCACCCCCCGCATCGCACAGGTCCTTCAGCCGCCGCAACGCCGAGACCGGCAGCGTCGAGATCTGATCCAGCCGCGCATCCGCCCGCCCGTCCGCAGGCAGCACGGCCAGCGCAATTCCCTTGCGCCGCGCCAGATCCTGCACACTGGCCAGCCCATAGGGCCAATAGGCCTCGCCGCCGATCAGCCGGATCAGGATGCCCCGGGCCCCCGACAGCGTGTTTTCCACATAGGTATCGACGGAAACCGGATGCCGCAGCGCCACCAGATTGGCCAGCCGCAGGGATGGCAGCGCCCCCCCCGCCCGCCGCCATCCGGCCGCGAAAGCGCCCAGGTCACTGTCGGAAAACGACAGAACCACCAGATCCGCGGGCCGCTGCCCCAGATCGGTCGGAACCTCGGTTTCCTCCAGCCCGTGGCTTTCGCGGAAGACGACATGCATCAGCCGGCAACACCTTCCATCAGCACCGCGCGGATCGCGGCCTCATCCACATCGTGATGTTCCGCGATCACCACCAGCGCGGATCGGCGCGGATCGGCGCCCCAGGGGCGGTCGAACTGATAACGCACCCGTTCGCCCACCGCCTGCACCAGCATCCGCATCGGCTTGCCTGCCACCGCCACATGGCCCTTGACGCGCAGGATCTTCTGGTTCCGCGCCAGCCGCTCGATCGCGGCCACCAGCGCGGCCGGATCGGCCACCTCGGGCAGGTCGATCACCACCGTGTCGAAATCGTCATGTTCATGGTCATCCGCGCCGTCATGATGGCTGGGCCGCGCGGCCAGGTCATCCTCGGCCGCGGCCCCCAGCCCCAGGATCAGCCGCGGGTCGATCACCCCTTCGCTCAGCGGCAGGATCGGCAGCGCGCGCGGCGCCTCGGCCTCGATCACCGCGCGCGCGGCGGCAAGCCCCGCCTCACCCGCCAGATCGGCCTTGGACAACAGCACGATATCGGCACAGGCGATCTGATCCTCGAACACCTCGGACAGCGGCGTTTCATGATCCAGGCTTTCATCGGCGGCGCGCTGCGCCTCAACCGCACCGACATCGGGGGCAAAGCGCCCCGCCGCCACCGCCTCGGCATCGGCCAGCGCGATCACCCCGTCCACCGTGATCCGCGACCGGATCGCAGGCCAGTCGAAAGCCTTCAGCAGCGGCTTGGGCAGCGCCAGCCCCGAGGTTTCGATCAGGATGTGGTCGGGCCGCACCGGACGCGCCATCAGCGCCTCGATCGTAGGGATGAAATCATCGGCCACGGTGCAGCAGATGCAGCCATTGGCCAGCTCGACGATATTTTCGTCGGGACAGTTCTCATCTGCGCATTGGCGCAGGATTTCGCCATCCACCCCGACGGTGCCGAATTCATTGACCAGAACGGCCAGCCTGCGCCCCTGCGGATTGGCCATCAGATGCCGGATCAGCGTGGTCTTGCCCGCGCCCAGAAAGCCGGTGATGACGGTGACGGGGATTTTGGTCAGATCGGACATGGCTCACTCCTGCGGGGGGATTCGGGCAAGGCTCTGCTTGCGAAAGATCTCGGGCCGTTCGCGCCAGGGCACAAGCCCGTCGGCACTTGCGGCATAACGTGCGGCACCCTCCAGGATGGCCGCGGCATCGGCCTCGGACAGCCGCCCATAGACATAGGACCACTTGCCCGGCGCGCTCAGCGCGACCGAACAGCCCTGCGAACAGGCCGACAGGCATTCGACCGGGCGGATGTCCACACTCTCGGGCACAGGCGCGGACAGCAGCGCCGCAACCAGCCGCGCGCCCGGGCGCAGCCCATCGTCCGCACCCGAAGCCGGCGCGTCCCCGGCCGCGGCGCGGCAGGTCTGGCAGACGTATAGCGTGGCGGCCATGGCCCCTCCTTGCTGGGCCAGAAGGGCGGCGCCAGGGACAAAGGCGGCCCGCGGCGCGCTTTTGCCCTCCGGTCGCGGAACACCCCGTCCGCCCGTAAACATCCCGCGCTGGCAGGTCTCCCGGCTTGCGGATCCAGGGTTTCCCCAACGGACGCCCGCCTTCCCGGCCGATCGGGCCAGTGGCATCGGGCGACCTTTCCGGTCACGGTCGCGGGGGCGGCTGCGCTTCGGGTTTGCCCGCAAACCCTGTCGCATTCCCTCTTCGCCTGTCATAAACAGGAACCAGCGCTCGGCCCCTGAGTGGGCGAGCCGCTCTCATTTGTCAAGAACGAGGACCGCCGCAATGACCGCCGAAAGCGACAGCCCCCCCGGACCCGACAGCCCCGATGCCGGCCGCCACGCCGCGAAAATGGCCAAAAAAAAGGCCGCGCGCGACAAGATCATGGCCACCAAGTCGGGCGAAAAAGGGCTGATCATCGTCCATACCGGGGCGGGCAAGGGCAAATCCTCATCCGGGTTCGGGATGATTCTGCGCTGCATCGCCCATGGCATGCCCTGCGCGGTGGTGCAATTCATCAAAGGCGCCTGGGATACCGGCGAACGCCGCCTGCTGACCGAACATTTCGGCGATCTGTGCCAGTTCCACGCGATGGGCGAAGGCTTTACCTGGGAAACCCAGGACCGCGACCGCGACATCGCCGCCGCCCGCGCCGGCTGGGAAAAGGCCAGGGAACTGATCCGCAATCCCGACATCCGCATGGTGCTGCTGGATGAAATCAACATCGCCCTGCGCTACGATTATCTCGACCTGGCCGAGGTGCTGGATTTCCTGCAACACGAAAAGCCCCCGCTGACCCATGTCGTCCTGACCGGGCGCAACGCCGCCGAGGGCCTGATCGAGGCCGCCGATCTGGTCACCGAGATGACCCTGATCAAGCACCCGTTCCGGTCCGGCATCAAGGGCCAGCCGGGGGTGGAATTCTGATCCCCGCGCCGGGGGCGCCGCCCCCGGACCCCCGAGGTATTTCCGGCAAGATGAAAGCAGGAATTTCTTAATGATGTTCGGCCAACCTGCCGCTGCGGTACAGGGAGAGGTCCCGATGACCGCGCAAGGTGAAAGCGCCGCGTCTCCCCCGGATCACCGGCCCGAGGCGCGGCGCCCATGCGCGCTTGCCGCTTTCATCTTGCCCCCAAATACCTCCGCCGGAGGCTTCCGCAGGCAACGAGCTTGCCACGTCGGGGGGATGCGATGACCGCACTGATGATCCAGGGCACCGGGTCGAACGTGGGCAAGTCCATGCTGGTCGCCGGACTGTGCCGGGCGGCGCGGCGGCGCGGGATCGCCGTGGCGCCGTTCAAGCCGCAGAACATGTCCAACAATGCCGCCGTCACCGCCGATGGGGGCGAAATCGGGCGCGCGCAGGCGTTGCAGGCGCTGGCCTGCGGGCTTGATCCGGTGACCGACATGAACCCGATCCTGCTGAAGCCCGAAAGCGAGGTCGGTTCGCAGGTCGTGGTGCAGGGCAAGCGGCTGACCACCGTGCGCGCGCGCGACTATGCCCGGCTGAAACCGCAACTGATGTGCGCGGTGCTGGACAGTTTCCGCAGGCTTTCGGCGGCCTATGATCTGGTGCTGGTCGAGGGTGCGGGCTCGCCGGCCGAGGTGAACTTGCGGGCGGGCGATATTGCCAACATGGGCTTTGCCCGCGCCGCCGATCTGCCGGTGGTGCTGGCCGGCGACATCGACCGCGGCGGCGTGATCGCGCAGATGATCGGCACCCAGGCGGTGTTGGACCCGGCCGATGCGGCGATGGTCGCGGGGTTCCTGATCAACAAGTTTCGCGGCGATCCGCGACTGTTCGACGATGGCTACCACCTGATCCAGGCGCGCACCGGCTGGCGCGGCTTTGGCGTGCTGCCCTGGTTTCCCGCCGCCCACCGCCTGCCGGCCGAGGATGCGCTGGATCTGTCCCCGGGCCCCGCGACGGGGGGCGTCAAGATCGCCTGCCTGACCCTGTCGCGCATCGCCAATTTCGACGATCTCGACCCGCTGGCCGCCGAACCCGGGGTGTCGCTGGTGATGGTCCGCCCCGGCCAGCCGATCCCGGCGGATGCGCGGCTGGTGATCCTGCCCGGCACCAAATCGACCCGCGCCGATCTGGATTTCCTGCGTGCCCAGGGCTGGGACATCGACCTGATCGCGCATTACCGGCGCGGCGGGCATGTGCTGGGCATCTGCGGCGGCTATCAGATGCTGGGCCAGTCCGTCGCCGACCCCGACGGGATCGAGGGCCCGCCCGGTGAGACCCCGGGCCTGGGGCTTCTGGACGTGACAACCGTGATGACGCCCGACAAGCGGCTGACCCGCACCCATGCGCGCCATGCCGCGACCGGGCTGGCGGTCGAGGGCTATGAGATCCATATCGGCGCGACCGCTGGCCCGGATCGCGCGCGCCCCTTCGCCTGGATCGATGGCCAGCCCGAAGGCGCAATCTCGGCCTGTGGCCGCGTCACGGGCAGCTATCTGCACGGGCTTTTCGCCGCCGATGCCTTTCGCGCGGCCTGTCTTGCGCAGTGGGGGGCGCAGGCATCGGGGCAATCGCATGCCGCGGTGGTCGACCAGACGCTGGAGGCGCTGGCCGATCATCTTGAGGCGCATCTGGATGTGCCGGGCCTTCTGGCCTTGGCGCGTTAGCGGTCCTGCCACCAGCTGGGCAGGTTTTCCTGCCAGCCCGCGCGATGCAGCAGCGGCGTGTCATCGGTGAATTCCGGATAGCCCAGGCACAGATAGGCCGCGAATTCCCAATCCGGCGGCACGGCAAAGATAGCCTCGATCCGGCGCGGGTCCAGGATCGACACCATCCCCAGCCCAAGGTTTTCCACCCGCGCGGCCAGCCACAGGCTGTGGATCGCCATCGCAGTGGACTGGCGCAGCGTTTCGGGCATGGTGGCGCGGCCAAGGCCATGGCCCGCCGCCGGATCGGTGACGGTAAAGACCGCCAGCTGTTCGGGCGCGGCGTCCAGCCCCGCCAGCTTCAGCGCGGCATAGCTGTCGCGCCGTGCGCCGGCATAGCCCTGCGCCGCCGCGGCGTTGCAGCGCGCGAATTCGGCCCGCACGGCCGCGCGCAGCGCGCAATCGCGCACCCGGATCACCCGCCAGGGCCGCGCATTGCCCACCGAAGGCGCGGCATCCATCGCCGCGACAAGCCCGTGCAGAACCGGCGCGGGCACCGGATCGGGGCGGAAATGGCGCACATCGCGCCGCCAGCGCAGGATGGCGCGCAGCGTCTCGCGGTCTTCGGGACCGAAGATCATGGCGTGGCCAGCGCGCGGGCCAGCCGGTCCCATTCCGCCGTGCTTCCGGGCAGGCCAAGCCTGATCCAGCGGGGCGAATAGGGAAAGATCCGGCTCCAGATCCGGTGGCGCGCCAGCCGGTCCTGCGCCGCGGCGGCATCGGGCGTGTCATAGGTGCGAAACAGCGCCGTCCCCCCGACCAGCGCCCAGCCTGCGGTTGCGGCCAGCGCATCGATCTGCACCGCCTCTTGCGCCAGCCGGGCGATGGTGGCCCTACGCCAGGCATCATCGGCCAGCGCCAGGCGGCCGATTTCCAGCGCGGCGCCACAGACCGGCCAAGGCCCGGCCATCTCCTCCAGCCGGGCCACGGTGTCCGCCTCGGCAAAGGCAAAGCCCAGCCGCAGGCCCGCCAGCCCCCAGAACTTGCCGAAGGACCGCAGCACGACCAGCCCCGGCACCCCACCCGCCGCCGCGATCAGCGAAAGGTCGGGGTCGGCATCGGCAAAGCTTTCATCGACCACCAGCCGCCCCACCTGCCCGGCCAGCGCGCGCAGCGCGTCGGGCGCATGGCGGCGGCCATCGGGATTGTTGGGGTTGACCACCACCGCCAGATCCGCGCCTGCCAGATCGGCCAGGCGCGCCACCTCCTGCACCTGCCATCCGGCGGCGCGCAGATTGGCGGCATGTTCGTTATAGGTTGGCGCCAGCACCCGGGCGCGCCCCACCGGGCCCAGCCGCGGCAGCATCTGAATGGCCGCCTGCGCACCCGCCAGCGCCAGCCCCGGCGCATCCGTGCCAAAGGCCGCGCGGGCGGCGGCCATCAGCGCGGCCTTGGCCGAAGCGGTGGGCAGGTCGGTCCAGGCCGCGCGCGGCAGGTCCGGCACCGGCCAGGGACAGCGGTTGATCCCGGTGGACAGATCGACCCAATCCGCCCCGCCATAGCGCGCCTTTGCCCAGTCAATATTGCCGCCGTGATCGCGCATCACATCCCCATCCAGGCCAGCGCCCCGATCAGCGCCGCCAAAGCCAACATCGCGCGGACGTAAAGCGCAAGCCCCCGGCACAGATCGGCGGGCGTGGGGTCCGGGCAGGCCCCGTTCAGCCAGGGTTCATCCGCCACCCGGTCGCCATAGATCCGCGGCCCCGACAGCCGCACCCCCAGCGCGCCCGCCATCGCCGCCTCGGGCCAGCCGGCATTGGGCGACCGGTGCGCCCGCGCATCGCGGCCCATCACCGCCAGCGCCCCCCGCGACCGGCCCGAGACCGCGGCAAAGATCACCCCGGTCAGCCGCGCCGGGATCAGGTTCGCGCCATCGTCGATCCGGGCCGAGGCCCAGCCAAACGCCTCATGCCGGGGGGTGCGGTGACCAATCATCGAATCCAGCGTGTTGATCGCCTTGTAGGCCGCAATCCCCGGCAGGCCCGCCACCACGCCCCAGAACAGCGGCGCCACGATCCCGTCGGAACTGTTCTCGGCCAGGCTTTCCAGGGCGGCGCGCGCGACCCCCGCGTGATCCAGCTGCGCCGGATCACGCCCCACGATCATCGCGACCGCCCCCCGCGCGGCTTGCAGATCGCCCGCCGCCAGGGGCCGCGCCACCGCCGCCACATGATCGTGCATCGAACGCAGCGCCACCAGCGGCCAGGCCAGAACCCCGCCGATGACAATCCCCGGCCAGCCCGCGGGCAGCGCGGCCTGCGCCACCAGCCCCGCCAGCGCGGCAAGGCCGATGGCCACCCCGGCCGCCGCCACCCCGCGCCCCCGCCGCCACCTGCCCGCAACATTCCAGCGCCGGTCCAGCACACCGATCAGCGCGCCGATCCAGGTCACCGGATGCCCGATGCGCGCATAAAGCGCGGCAGGCCAGCCCAGCAGCAGATCCAGGCCCATGGCCACCAGCATCATCGCGGCAAAACTCATCCCATCCCCCCCCGAAACCGGATCAGCCCGCGCAACCCCGCCGCCCGCAGCGCCGCCCCCGCCCCCGGCGGCACGGTGCCGGGCGCAAAGATCAGGCCCCGCGCCGCCCCGGTATGCGCCCGCATCCAGCCAAGCGCCCCCAGCCGCACCGCAAGCCCCGCCACCGGATCGCCCAAAGGCCCGCGCATGGCAAGGCTGCGCGCGGCACTTTCGCTGGCCAGCGCCGCAAACCCGGCCAGATCGCGCGTGCCCTGCCAGCGCGCCACAAGGTCACTGATGTCGGGAAAGGCCTGATCCGCGGCCCGGGTCCGCACCGGCCCGCCCCAGAACCCGCCCAGCACCTCATGGCGCGGCAGCGCGGGCAGCGCCGCCACGATCCGCCCGTCGCGCGACGCCCAAAGCTGCCGCTCGGGCGCGGCAAACATCAGCGGGTCCGACGCGCCCTCGGCCCCGACGCAGGCCCGCGCCAGAACCCCCGCCGGCCCGTTCCAGCCCGCCAGCCGCGCCAGCGCCACAAGGCTGGCGGTGGACACCCCCGTGCCCAGACCCGGCGCCACCCGCGCCCGCATCACCACGCGCCCGCGCAGCGACAGGCCCAGCCGCGCCAGAAAGACCCGCGCCCGCGCCGGGCTGATCCCCGCGCCATGCAGCGCCAGCCCCACGCCCGGCCGGTGCCACGCCAGAACGCCCAGATCCGGCGCCGGCATCGTGATCAGGACGACCGGACCCGCCGGCCCCAGCCGCCCCTGCATCCATTCCCCGAAATGCCCCGCAACCCGTTGCCCCCCCGTCATGCAAAGACCCGGTTGACCTCGGCCACCGCCCAGGCACCACCGGGCAGCGCCAGAATGCGCGTCAGCGACAGCGGCGCCACCTGGAACGCCAGCGCCCCGGGCACCGCACCCGTGGCCCGCGCCAGCGCCGCGCGCACCACGCCCGCATGGGCCACCACCGCGACCCGGCCACCCAGGGCCACCGCGGCGTCCAGCGCCGGCGCCACGCGGGCGCACAGATCGGCAAAACTTTCGCCCCCCGGCGGGCGATGCGCGGCCAGGGCCTGCGCCGTCAGATCGCCCAGATCGGGCAGATCGGCATAGGCCATCCCCTCCCAGCTGCCGAAATCCTGTTCCCACAGGCGCGGGTCCAGTTGCGGCGCCATACCGGGCCACAGCGCGCCCGCGGTCTGGCGACAGCGCAGCGCGGGGCTGGCCACCACCGCCACATCCCCCACCGCCGCGCGCACCCCCGCCAGCGCCGCCGCGCCCGACAGATCGGCCGCCACGTCGCGCCGCCCCGCCAGCCGCCTGCCATCAAGCGCCGGCGCATGGCGGATCAGCATCAGTTCGCTCGCCCCCCCTGCCCGCATCGTCGCATTTCTCCTTCCGTGTCGGCGCCATTTCTGCTTTGTCAGCGCGCAAGGAACAAGAGGCACGATGACACGCATCATCCTGATCACCGGCGGCGCCCGATCCGGCAAAAGCACCCTGGCCGAGGCGCGCACCCTGTCGCTGGGCCGCCCCGCGGCCTATATCGCGACCGCGCAGGCCTTTGACAGCGAAATGGCCGATCGCATCGCCACCCATCAGGCCCGGCGCGGGGCCGACTGGACGACCCATGCCGAACCGCTGGATCTGGTCGGCGCGCTGGCGGCCACCGATGGCCGGCCACGGCTGGTCGATTGCCTGACGCTGTGGCTGACCAACCTGATGCTGGGCGGGCATGACTGGCGCGCGGCGGCGCAGGCGCTGCTGGCCGCCCTGCCCCGGCAGAAATCGCCCGTGGTCTTTGTCACCAATGAGGTCGGCCTGGGCATCGTCCCCGACAACCGCCTGGCCCGCGACTTCCGCGATGCGGCGGGCTATCTGAACCAATGGGTCGCCGCGGCGGCGGATGAGGTCACCCTTGCCGTCGCGGGCCTGCCACTGAAGGTGAAATGATGCATATCTCCTCGCTTGCCGCGATCGCCGGCCTTGCCGAAACCCTGCCCACGGCGGATGAACCCGCCCGCGCCGCCGCCCTTGCGCGCCAGAACAACCTGACCAAGCCACCCGGATCGCTGGGCCGGCTTGAGGATCTGGCCCTGTTCATGGCCGCCTGGCGCGCCACCGCGCAGCCCGTCATCGCGCGCGCGCAGGCGCTGGTCTTTGCCGGCAACCACGGCATCTGCGCCCAGGGCGTCAACCCCTACCCGCAAGAGGTGACCGCGCAGATGGTCGCCAATTTCCAGGCCGGCGGCGCCGCGATCAACCAGCTGTGCCGCGCGAACGGCGCCGATCTGGGCGTGATCGCGCTGGATCTTGACCGCCCCACCGCCGATTTCACCACCGCCCCCGCCATGACCGCGGCCGAGACGCTGGCGGCCATGAACCGCGGCGCCGCCGCCGTGGACCCCGCCGCCGACGTCCTGATCCTGGGGGAAATGGGCATCGGCAATTCCACCATCGCCGCGGCCCTGGCCTGTGCGCTGTTCGGCGGTGCGCCCGCCGGCTGGGTCGGCCCCGGCACCGGGTCCGACGCCGAAGGCATCGCCCGCAAGATCGCCGCGATCGACAAGGGCCTGGCGCGCCACACCGGCCTGTCCGCGATGGGGACGCTGGCCGCCCTTGGCGGGCGCGAACAGGCCGCGATCTGCGGCGCGGTGCTGGCCGCGCGCGCCGCGCGCATTCCGGTGATCCTGGATGGCTTCATCTGCACCGCCGCCGCCGCCACGCTGCATGCCGCCGATCCCCGGCTGCTGGATCATTGCCTTGTCGGCCATGCCTCGGCCGAACCGGGTCACCGGCGGCTGATCGCCGCGCTTGGCAAGACCCCGGTGCTGGAATTCGACATGCGCCTGGGTGAAGGATCCGGCGCGGCGCTGGCGCTTGGCATCCTGCGCGCGGCGCTGGAATGTCACAACGGCATGGCCACCTTTGGCGAAGCCGGGATCAGCGACACATGACCGGCGCGGGGGCGGCCCGGACCCGGCTGGCGCAGGCAAGGCTGGCGCTGATGCTGCTGACGCGCCTGCCCGCCGGGCGGCTGGCGGACCCCGCCCCGCCGATCGGGGCCAGCCTGTGGGCCTTTCCGCTGGCGGGCGCGGCGATCGGCCTGATCGGGGCGGGCCTGCTGGGCGCGGCCCTGTCGCTTGGCCTGCCGCCCACGCTGGCCGCGGGGCTTGCGATCCTTGGGCAGGTTCTGGCCACCGGCGCGCTGCACGAAGACGGGCTGGCCGATCTGGCCGATGGCCTTTGGGGCGGGCGCGACCGCGCGCGCCGGCTGGAAATCATGCGCGATTCGCGCATCGGCAGCTATGGCGTGCTGGCGCTGATCGTGTCGGTCGGGCTGCGCTGGCAGGCGCTGGCGGCACTGGCGGGCGATGACCCGCGGCTGGCGGCGGCGGCGCTGATCGTGCTGGCGATGGCCAGCCGGGTGGCCCCCGCCGCGCTGCTGGCCGCCCTTCCCGCCGCCCGCACCGACGGGCTGGGTCATGCCGCGCGGGGCGGCGGCGGCGGTCAGGTCCTGGCCGGGGCCCTGCTGGCGCTGATCGCGCTGCCCGCCGTGCCGCAGGCCCTGTTCGCCCTGCCGGTGATGGCGCTGCTGGCCGCGGGCCTTGGGCGGCTGGCGCTGGCGCGCCTTGGCGGGCAGACCGGCGATGTGCTGGGCGCGGCGCAACAGGTCGCGGAACTGGGCGGCTGGCTGGTGCTGGCAGCACTTCTGCCCACGGGCTAAAGCGGCCAGACGATCAGCAGCAGCGGCAGGCTGACCGCCACCACCAACACCTCCAGCACCAGCCCCAGCCGCCAGTAATCGCCAAAGCGAAAGCCCCCCGGCCCCAGGATCAGCGTGTTGTTCTGATGCCCGATCGGCGTCAGAAACGCGCAGGACGCCCCGATCGCCACCGCCATCAGGAAACTGTCGGCGCTGACGCCAAGCGCCGCGGCGATGCCAAGCGCGATCGGGCTCATGACTGCGGCGGTGGCGGCATTGTTCATCACATCCGACAGGAACATCGTCACCACCAGAACCAGCGCCAGCGCCGGAACCGCATGCCCCTGCGCCACGCCCCGCACCAGGCCTTCGGCGATCAGCGCGGCCACACCCGTCGTCTGCATCGCATCGGCCACCGGGATCAGCGCGGCCAGCAACACCACCACCGGCCAGTCGATCGCGCCATAGACCTCGCGCCCGGGCAGCACCTTCAGCGCCACCGCCGCCAGCCCCCCCAGCGCAAAGGCCGGCGCCGCCGGGATCAGCCCGAACGCCACAGCCGCCACCGCGGCCAGCATCACCAGCGCCGCCCGCACCGCCTTGCCCCGTTCCGGCAGCCGCAATTCCCGCAGCGCCAGCGGCACACAGCCATGTTCCTCGGCAAAGCCCGCGATCGCCTCTTCCGGGCCCTGCATCAGCAACAGATCCCCCGACCGCAGCCGCAGGCTGCGCAGCCGCCCGCGCGTGCGCTGGCCGTCGCGCGCCACCGCCAGCAGATTCAGCCCGTGGCGCGTGCGCAACCGCAGATCGCTGGCCGACCGCCCGATCAGCGCCGAGGTCGGTCGCACCACCAGTTCGCGCAACGCAATCGGCCCCGCCTCGGCGGTCTGCGGCCCCTCGCCGTCATCGGAACTCGACCCCCGCTCCTCCAGCTCCAGCCCCAATTCCGCCAGCGCCTTGCCCAGCCTGGCGGCCTCGGCCTCCAGCACCAGAATGTCGCCCGCCTTCAGCTTGCGCGCACCATGCGGGGCGGTGATGCGCACCTCATTGCGGATCAACCCGATCACCTGCGCATCCGCACCCAGCACATCCTCGACCGCGCGCAGCGTCATGCCGGCGGCACGGCTGGCCTCGGGCACCCGCGCCTCGGTCATGTAGGCGCCGGTCTCAAAGCCTTCGGTATCGGTCGTTTCACGCACCGGCACCAGCCGCCAGCCCAGCGTGACCACGAACACCAGCCCCGCCAGCGCCACGGCAAGCCCCACCGGGGTGAAATCGAACATCCCGAATGCGCCCGGCCCCGCCTCGGCGCGGAACCCCGCCACGATCAGGTTCGGCGGCGTGCCCACCAGCGTGGTCATCCCCCCCAGGATCGTGCCAAAGGCCAGCGGCATCAGCACCTGCCCCGGCGCCAGATCGTGGCTGGCCGCAAAGCGCACCGCCACCGGCATCAGCAACGCCATCGCACCCACATTGTTCATGAACCCCGACAACGCCGCCCCCAGCCCCAGCAGCACCGCAAACCCGATCGTCCGCCCGCCCCTTTCGGGCAGCACCGCGCGCGCCAGCAGGTCGACCGCACCCGAGGATTGCAGCGCCTGGCTCAGCACCAGAACGCCCGCCACCGTGATCACCGCCGGATGGCCAAATCCCGCAAAGGCCCCCTGCCCCGGCACCAGCCCAAGGATCACGCAGGCCAGAAGCGCCCCCAGCGCCACCGCATCATGACGCAGCCGCCCCCACAGGAACAACGCCAGCGTCACCCCCAGAACGGTCAGGATCAGGATCTGTTCACGCTGCATCATCGCCCCCGTCGCCTTCCCGTCTTGTCGCGCGATTCCGCCGCCAGCGAAAGACCCCGCCACCCGCCGCCTCGACAAGCCCGCCCGGATCGGCTCTGATACGCCTGCCCCATCAACAGACCAGAGCACCCGCCATGACCGAACAGGCCGACATCGTCATCATCGGATCGGGCACCGCCGGCCTGACCGCCCTGGCCGAGGTGCAGCGCAAGACCCGCAACGTGCTGCTGATCAACGATGGCCACTGGGGCACCACCTGCGCGGCGGTGGGCTGCATGCCGTCCAAGGCGCTGATCGAGGCCGCGAACGCCTTTCACCGCCGCCATGATTTCGCGGCCTTCGGCATTTCCGGGGCCGGGTCGCTGGCCATCGACATTCCCGCGGTGCTGGCCCGCGTGCGCCGCCTGCGCGACGGCTTCACCGCCGGCCCCGCCGCCACGCCAGACCGGCTGGGCGCACGCGCGATTTCCGGGCGCGCGCGCCTGCTGGGCCCGAACCGGGTGGCCGTGAACGGACGACAGATTTCGGCCCGCGCGATCATCCTGGCGCCGGGCAGCCGGCCGATCCTGCCCGCCCCCTGGCGTGCCTTTGGCGACCGTATCCTGACCACCGACACCCTGTTCGAATGCCGGGACCTGCCCCGCCGCATCGCCGTGGTGGGCATGGGCGCGATCGGGGTGGAAATGGCACAGGCCCTGGCGCGGCTGGGGCCAAGCGTCGCGGGCTTTGACGCCGCCGACACGGTCGCGGGCATTTCCGACCCGGCGGTGCGCGATACCTTCCTGGCCCTGATCGGGCAGGAATTTCCCGTCCATCTGGGCGCGGGCGCCGAACTGGCCACCACCGATGACGGCGCGATCCGCGTCACATCGGGCGACACCGGCTTTACCGCCGATGCCGTGCTGGCCGCGATCGGGCGGCGGCCCAATATCGACGATCTGGGGCTGGAAACGCTGGGCCTGCCGCTGGACCGGCGCGGCATGCCGCCCTTTGATCCCGACACCCTGCAGATCGGCGATCTGCCGGTCTATCTGGCGGGCGATGCCAATGGCTACCGCGCGCTGATGCACGAGGCGGCGGACGAAGGCCATATCGCCGGGCGCAACGCGCTGGCCGAAACCCCGCAGGCCCATTGCCGCCGCACGCCCCTGGGCATCGTCTTTGCCAGCCCCCAGGTCGCCCGCGTCGGCCAGGCCTTTGCCGAAATCCGCGAAGACCGCCGCGCCATCGCCGAGGCTGATTTTTCCAAGCAGCCCCGCGCCCGCACCGCCGAAACCGCCGCGGGCCTGATGCGCATCTATGCCGACCGCAACAGCGGCCGCATCCTGGGCGCGGAAATGTGCGTGCCCGCCGCCGAACATCTGGCGCATCTGCTGGCGCTGGCGATCGAACGTCAGCTGACCGTGGCCGGAATGCTGGCGATGCCCTTCTACCACCCCGTTCTGGAAGAGGGGCTGCGCAGCGCCCTGCGCGATCTGGCCCGCCAGGTGCCGGGCAGGACCGGATCGGATCTGTCGCTGTGCCCCGGCACGGGCCACCCGGCGCTGGAATGATCGGTTCCACGTCCCCCCGAAGGGCGCGCCTGCCCTTGCGTGGTCAGCGGATTTCGACCTTCTCCAGATCCGGCAAGACCCGGCGCGCGGCATCTTCCAGCAGCGCCTGCAGATGCGTGGCGACATAGGCCGCGTGAAAACCCGAAGGCGCCTTCAGCGACAGATGGCCGGGGGCGGCCTCCTGCGGGCGCAGGGCCTCGAACCAGGCCCGGTAAAGGGCCGGGTGCTGCGCGGCAAGCACCGCCGCCACCTGCCCCCAGGTCGTATCGGCGGGCGGCAGGGTCGGCTGCGGAAACGGGATGACCTTGCCATTGGGGGCCGGGTCCGGCGTGGGCTGCATCCGTGCCACAAGATCGGGGCCGACCTTTTCCCAGGCCGGGCGGGTATCTTCCAGAATCCGCGCCATCCCCAGCCCGTAAAGCGTGACCCGCCCGCGCGCCGCCGCGCGCTTTTCCACCAGCCAGCCGCTGGCGCGCAGGCTTGCCATCTCGCGCTTGACGGTTCGCGTATCGACCGACCACAGCCGGGCGATTTCGGCCTGGCCTACGGAAAGTTCATCGCTCTGCCAGTTGTAGCGCGCGGTGATCAGACAGATCAGCCGCAGCGTCTGGCGTTGCGCTGTCTTTCCCTGGGACAGGGCATGCACCCCCAGAATTGTCAGAAGATCGTATTTCTGCACAGCCGCATTGCGGCCGACCGCTTTTCTGCCCAACATCTCACTGCCCTTTGGGGATGCCCCCGGATATGGACCTTATGGTCTCTTGTTCGACGGGATTGCCGCAGGGAAGCCAACGCAAATCCGACCGATATGCCCATTAGCGTCCGCCGGCACGATTCTGTCAAGCCGGGATTGCGCGCAGCCCTCGCCTGTCCCGTTCAAATGAAAAAGAAAAAGGTTCTTTGGTAATAGGGGACATCTTGTATGACCCCCCAATTGACAGAAATGTCCCCTCAACCCGTTGCAGATGGGTTTGTCCTGTCCCCCCATATTTCGAAAACCAGCAGCCGGATGCCGGTGGCGGCGCATCGGGGCCGATTCGATGGCTTTGGGCGTGAATTGCCTGCAAAGCCGTGGGCGGATGGTTTCTGTGCCAACTATAACTTAGATTTTGCCATATCTGCAAATCCGTCGTATTTACGGAAATCGAAACAATCTACGTCCACAAAAACGGAAGCGTTCATGTTTACCCATGAGGATCTCGCGCAGCTGCAGGCACAGTCGCTGAAGATGCAAAGCCATATCCGCCGGCAGACCTTCTCGCCCGAGCATGAGAAGTCGTTGCGCCGCTTTTCCAGCTGGGAGGTGTCGGAACTGATCTTCAAGATCAACCAGTCTACCTTCCGCGGGCGCCTTGCGGCGGACCCTGACCTGCCCGGGGGCGAGGTGGAAGAGGATGGCCGTCAGCGGTGGTTCACCCTGGCCGAGATCAATGAACTGCGCCGCAAGATGAAGATCAACCGCGCCACGCTGATGCCGCGCCGGCCCAAGGGCAAGCGGGCGATCCGGGTGGCGATTTCCAACTTCAAGGGCGGCGCGGGCAAATCCACTGTGGCGCTGCACATGGCGCATGCGGCGGCGCTGGATGGCTATCGCGTTCTGCTGGTGGATTTCGACCCCCAGGCGACGCTGACCCATTCGATGGGCCTGCATGACGTGTCCGAGGATCTGACGGTCTGGGGCATCATCGCGCGCGACCTGATCCGCGAAACCGACCGCATGAACGCGGGCCCGCGCGCGGCCGAAAGCGGGACCGCCCTGCCCCAGCGGCGGCTGCCGTCATCAATCCGCGATCTGGGCCTGGCCGATCTGCGCGTGTCGGATTTCATCAGGCCCACGGCCTGGACGACGATCGACATCGTGCCGTCCTGCGCCAATGCGGCCTTCGTGGAATTCGCCTCGGCGCAGTATCGCCACCTGAACCCCGACTGGTCGTTCTTTGCCGCGGTGTCGCGGTATCTGGATGCGCTGCCCGATGATGCCTATGACCTGATCCTGTTCGATTGCCCGCCCGCCATCGGCTATCAGTCGATGAATGCGGTCTTTGCGGCGGATGTGCTGTATATCCCCTCGGGGCCCGGCTATTGGGAATATGATTCCACCACATCCTTCATCGGCCAGCTGGCCGAGGCGCTTGGCGATCTGTCCGCCGGTTTTGACGGAACCTTCCCCGCGGGGAAGATGCGTCTGCCCAAGGCCTTCATTGATGTGCGCTTCCTGATGACGCGGTATGAACCGGGCAATGAATTGCACCGCGCGATGTTTGAGGCGTTTCGCAAGGTGTTCGGCGATAGGGTCTGTGACCAGCCGATCGAGATGACCCGCGCGGTGGAACAATCGGGGCGGTTCCTGTCATCGGTCTATGAAATCGACTATCGCAGCATGACGCGCGAAACCTGGCGCCGGGCGCGGGCCAGCTTTGATCGCGCCTATGATGAATTCAGGGCCTGCTTCCTGGCGGCCTGGGATCAGGTGGAGGATGAGACATGAGCAGGAAGCGCCTGACGTTCGACATTGACCTTCCCGAAGAGGAAACCTTCCCCGCGGGGAAGGCCGCCGAACCCCCGGCCGCGCCCGTGCCGGGCGTTGCGCGGCGTGGGCCGATGGCGACGGCCATCGCCGAAAATGCCGAAAGCCTGCGCGACCGCCGGGCGATCGAGGAACAGATCCGCGCCGAAAATGATGCGCTGGCCGCCGAACATGTGCGGATGAAACGGTTGGGGCTGATCGTCGACCTGGTGCCGCTGGACAGGGTGGAAACCTGGAAGCTGACGCGCGACCGGGTCAAGGGGGACGACCCCGAACTGACCGAGCTGATCGCCTCGATCCGCGATATCGGCCTGTCAAACCCGATCCGGCTGGAGCTGCGCGAGGATGGCCGGTATGAGCTGATCCAGGGCTATCGCCGGCTGTCGGCCTATCGCGCGCTGCTGGAAGAAACGGGCGATGCCGAAAGATGGGGGACGATCCCGGCGGGCATTCTTCCCCGCGGGGAAGGTATCGAAACGCTTTACCGGCGCATGGTGGATGAAAACCTGGTGCGCAAGGATATTTCCTTTGCGGAAATGGCGGCGCTGGCGCTGAACTATGCGCGCGATCCGTCCACCGCCGAGAATGACCCCGACAGGGCCGTGGCGCAGCTGTTTCAATCGGCGGGCTATCAGAAGCGCAGCTATATTCGCGGCTTCATCCGGTTGGTCGAACGGCTGGGCGATGATCTGCGCTTCATGCAGCATATCCCCCGCGCGCTGGGGTTGAAGCTGTCGGGGGCGCTGGATGAACGGCCCGAGGTGGCGGTGCAGATCCGCGCCGCGCTGAAGGGCTTTGACAATCGTTCCGTTGCCGATGAACTGGAAATCCTGCGTCGCGCCGCGGGGCTGGGCGATGCGCCCGATGAAGATGTCGCGCCGCCAAAGGCGCCGGGCGGGGCGCCCCGTGTGGGGCGGGCCAAGACCACGTTTCAGGTTGCCGCGCCGCAGGGCACGGCGAAGTGCACCGCCGCGAATGGCCGGCTGGAGGTGCGGCTGGATCGCGATTTCTCGGCGCTGGACCGGCGGCTTCTGGAACGGGCGGTGCAGGCGATGCTGGACCGTCTGGGGTGATCTTCCCCGCGGGGAAGATATGTTCCCCGCGGATCAGGGGTCGCCGATGCGGTCGGGATGATCGCCATGGGTCGGGCCCGCGCGCAGGCCGGCATCCCCGGCCGTCCGCTTGATCAGCCGCGCGATGTGCTTGTCAGACAGCCGCCTGCCGGTGGTCTTTCGTCCGTCGCGCGACACGGCAACGAAAAGCGGGCCGGCGGCAATGCGGCCGTAGTGCAGCCACCGGGTCAGGGCGTGGACCGGGCAGGTCTGCTTGTCGGGGGTGCGGGCGATCCCGATTTCGCGCCAGCCGGTCCTGCCGCGCAGGACCATGCGGGCGCCATCGTCGTGGATCTCGACCCAGCCGCGCTGGTCGGCGGTATCGTCCCGGCCGTGGTCCAGGCTGACGATTTCAGACCGGCGCAAGCCGCCCGCAACGCCGATCAGCAGGATCGCGCGGTCGCGCAGGCCGCGCAGGTCATGGGGCAGGGTGGCGATCATGGCGCGGATGTCCGCGGGCTGGATCGCCTGCCTTCGGGTTGGCGGGCGGCGATGTTCGCGGCGGATGTCGGCAAGGGGCCCGGCGATGCCGCGGTCCGCGCGGTCAAGCCGCAGCCCGCGCTGCGCATAGCCCCAGGCCAGGCCCGACAGGCGCCGTTCGATCGAGGCGACAGACAGGGCGGGGGTCTTGTCCTGCGGGGCCGCCAGATCGGCGATGTAACGGCCGATAAGCGTGGCCGCGGGCGGCAGCGGATCGGCCCCGCGCATCCGGCACCAGCGGGCGAAATGCGCCCAGTCCCGGGTATAGGCCCGCAAGGTGTTGCCGGTGGCGGGGTGTTTGGGGTGCGGATCTTCCATGCTGGGCAGCATAGGCGTTTCGGATCGGATAAGGCAAGATTATCGGACATAGCAAAGTTACCAACAAAGCGGCGGTTATGACGATCATGTCTGGGCAAAAGCGCCGCCTTGGGGTAGGCTTCGCACATGCTGCGATCCCATCCCGATTCCGTAACGCACACCAGTTTCAGCCTGCCGATCCCGGGCTGGATCACCGGGCATGTCCCGGGTGGCCCCGAGGATGCGGCGTTTCGGTCCGGTGCGGTGCTGGCGCATCTGCATCTTGTGGCGGCGGTGGCCGACGTGCCGCGGGCGCTGTGGCGTGACCGGCTGGCGCTGGCCGCGGCCGAGGGGTGCGCCCGCCTTTCCGGGCGGCATGAGGGGCCGGGGGCGCTGCGCGATGCGCTGCATCTGACCCGGCCCGGCGATCATCCGGGGCCGGTGGGGGTGGTGTTGCGGCAATGGTCCCGTGCGGTGGCGCGGCCGATTTCGGCCCCGCATCTGAACCAGGTGCTTGACGGCGTGCCCGAGGCGCAGATCGCCCTTTGCCTGGGCGCGGCGGGTGGCAACCCGATCGAGCGGGCCGCGGGGGTGATCGAGGCGGTGCTGGGCGATCAGCCGCGCGCCGAGACGGCGGCGCTGATCCTGGCCGATGCGGTGCTGGCGAAAGCCACTGGCCAGGATCACATCCTGCCGCTTTTGTCGCTGGGCCTGAAGTCGCGCGAGCTGCGGCTGCGGGGCGATGACCTGCGTCTGGCGTGCCACCGCGCCGCCGTGGCGGGGGCGCGGCAGGCGGTGCCTTTGGCCGCCGATCTGGCACGGCGCGGCGCCCGGCTGCAGGCGGTCGTTCCGAAGCTGCGGGCAAAGGGGGCGGGGCAGGCTGTCGATCTGTTCCTGTCGCGTGACGCGGTTGCGCCGGCTGCCCTGGGCGCGTTCATGTCGGACCGTGCGGCGCGGCGGCTGTGCGACCGGCTGGTGGCGCTTGGCGTCATCCGCGAACTGACCGGGCGGGACACGTTCCGCCTGTATGGGGTGTGATCATGGCGGGCCGCAAGCGACCGCCCCCCGGGCTGGACCGGGACCTGGCCGATCTGCCGCCGGATTTGCGGTGGCGCGAATGGATGCGGCGGATCGAGGCCGTGCTGTTCGCCACCGCCACGCCGGTGGCGCGCGACGATCTGGCGCGGGTGGTGGGGCAGGGGGCATCGGTCGATCTGCTGATCGAGGATCTGGCGATCGATCTGGAGGGTCGCCCCTATGAGGTGGCGCAGGTCGGCACGGGCTGGATGCTGCGCACCCGGGCCGCCTATGCCCCCGCGATCCGGGTGGCGGCAGATGTGGGGGGGCAGCTGCTGGACCTGAACGAATTCGATCTGGCCGTGCTGGCCGCCATTGCCTATTACCAGCCGATCAGCCGTGACGGGTTGAAGGATGTGTTCGGGAAAGAGATCAGCCGCGACCTGATCGGGCGGTTGGCCGAACGCAAGCTGATCGGTACGGGCCCGCGCGAACCCCGGCGCGGCGCGCCCTATACCTTTGTCACCACGGACACCTTTCTGGCGGCCTTTGGGCTGGAAAGTCTGCGCGATCTGCCGGACCCCGAGCAGATGGCCGATGCCGGGCTTGCCGCGCGCTGAGTGCGGGGCGCTGTCATGAAAGTTTCATTTGGCGGCGCCCATTATTTCGCATATCCGTGAAATATGGAAAAACAGATTCCCCACCGTCTGACCACCCTTGGCCATCCGCAGCGGTTGGCGCTGTTCCGGCTGTTGATGCGGCGCTATCCCGACCGGCTGCCTGCGGGTGAGATTGCCGCGGCGCTGGGGCTGAAGGCCAGCACGCTTTCGGCCTATCTGGCGGCGCTGCTGCAGGCCGGATTGATCAGCCAGACGCGGGCGGGCACGTCACTGTCTTATGCGGTGGATATTGCGGCGGTGCGACAGACGCTGGATTACCTGTGGCTGGATTGTTGCCGGGGCCGGGCGGATCTGTGCGCGACGGCATCCCCTTTGGATGCAAGGGACCCGATGATGGCGGATCGGAAATACAATGTGCTGTTCATCTGCACCGGAAATTCGGCGCGATCGATCTTTGCGGAATCGCTGTTGCGCCAGATCGCGGGCGATCGGTTCAATGCCTTTTCGGCGGGCACGCGACCGTCATCGGCGTTGAACCCCTTTGCGTTGAAGGTGCTGGAGGACAAGGGCCATGACATTGCCCCGCTGCGCGCCAGGAACACGGCGGAATTCACCGGGCCCGATGCGCCGGTGTTCGATTTCGTCTTTACCGTCTGCAACCAGGCCGCGAATGAGGACTGTCCGTCCTGGGATGGCCAGCCGGTCAGTGGCCATTGGGGGATGCCCGATCCGGTGCAGGCGACCGGCACCGATGCGGAAAAAAGCCTGGCCTTTCAGCAGGCCTATGGCGCGCTGAAGCGGCGGATCGAGGCCTTTGCTGCGCTGCCCATCGCCACGCTGGACCGCATCGCCCTGCAATCCGCGGTCGATGAGATCGGCCGCCAGTCAACCCAGTCAACCCAGTCAACGGAGCCCGCCCCATGACCACCTATGCGCTGAACGGCCTTGGCCGGATCGGAAAACTGGCGCTGAAGCCGCTGCTGGCGCGGGGCGCGCAGATCGCCTGGATCAATGACGGGCTGGGCGATGCGGCGATGCATGCGCATCTGCTGGAATTCGACACGGTGCATGGCCGCTGGGATGCCAGCTTTGGGCATGACGCGGGCGGGGTCATCATCGATGGCCGCCGGTTGCCCTTTGTCGGCACGCGCGACCTGGCCGATCTGCCGCTGGCGGGGGTGGATGTGGTGATCGACTGCACCGGCGCGTTCAGGACGGCGGCGCAGCTGGCGCCCTATTTCGCGGCGGGGGTGAAGAAGGTGGTGGTGTCGGCCCCGGTCAAGGATGGGGACGCGGCCAATATCGTCTATGGCGTGAACCATGAAAGCTATGACCCCGCGCGCCACCGGATCGTGACGGCGGCCAGCTGCACGACGAATTGCCTGGCGCCGGTGATCAAGGTGATCCATGAGGCGCTGGGAATCCGCCACGGGTCAATCACCACGATTCATGACGTGACCAACACCCAGACCATCGTGGACCGCCCCGCCAAGGATCTGCGCCGGGCGCGATCGGCGCTGAATTCGCTGATCCCGACGACGACGGGCAGCGCCACGGCGATCACGCTGATCTATCCGGAACTGAAGGGCCGGCTGAACGGTCATGCGGTGCGGGTGCCGCTGCTGAATGCCTCGCTGACCGATTGCGTCCTTGAGGTTGCGCGCGCGACCACGGCGGAGGAGGTCAACGCCCTGTTCAAGGCCGCGGCCGAGGGCCCGCTGCGCGGTATTCTGGGCTATGAGGAACGGCCGCTGGTTTCGGCCGATTATACCAATGACACCCGGTCGGGGATCGTGGATGCGCCGTCCACCATGGTGGTGAACGGGACGCAGGTGAAGGCCTATGTCTGGTATGACAATGAAATGGGCTATGCCCACCGGCTGGTCGATGTGGCGCTGATGGTCGGGGCGGCGCTGTGACGCGCCCGGCCCCGGCGGGCCTTGCGGCCTATGCCGCGGTGACGGCGGCCTATTGGGCCTTCATGCTGAGCGATGGCGCGCTGCGGATGCTGGTGCTGTTGCATTTCCACACGCTGGGCTTCAGCCCGGTGCAGCTGGCCTATCTGTTCGTGCTGTATGAGCTGGCGGGCATGGTCACCAACCTGTCGGCGGGCTGGATCGCGGCGCGGTTCGGGCTGGCGGTGACGCTGTATGCGGGGCTGGGGTTGCAGGTGCTGGCGCTGGTCGCGCTGGCGCGGCTGGACCCGGGCTGGGGGGTCGCGGTTTCGGTCGGCTATGTGATGGCGGTGCAGGGGGCCAGCGGGGTGGCCAAGGACCTGGCGAAGATGTCGTCGAAATCCGCGGTCAAGCTGCTGGCGCCGGCGGGCAATGGCGCGCTGTTCCGTTGGGTCGCGGTGCTGACCGGGTCGAAGAACGCGGTGAAGGGTCTGGGGTTTCTGGCGGGGGCGGCGCTGCTGGCGGGGATCGGCTTTACGGGCGCGGTGCTGGCGATGGCGGGGGGGCTGGCGCTGATCCTGGTGGCGATCGTGCTGGCCATGCCGCCGGGTCTGCCCGGCGGGCGCAGGGGCGCGAAGTTTTCCGAGGTGGTTTCGAAATCGGCCAATGTGAACTGGCTTTCGGCGGCGCGGGTGTTTCTGTTCGGCGCGCGCGATGTGTGGTTCGTGGTTGGCATCCCGATCTATTTCCATGCGGTGCTGTCGGATGGCACGGCGGCGGGCAACCGCGCGGCGTTCTTTCTGATCGGGGGGTTCATGGCGGTCTGGATCATCCTGTATGGCGCGGTGCAGGCGGCGGCGCCCGTCATCCTGCGCGCGGCCAGCCGGCCCGAGGGTGCGTTGATCCGGGCGGCGCGGATCTGGGCCGGGGGGCTGGCGCTGGTGCCGGCGGTGCTGGCGGGGGCGGTGATGCTGGCGGGCGGGCCGAGCCCCGGGCTGACGGCGGTTCTGGTCGCGGGGCTATTGGTCTTTGGCGCGCTGTTCGCGGTCAATTCGGCGCTGCATTCCTATCTGATCCTGGCCTTCAGCCGGTCCGGGCGGGTGACGATGGATGTGGGGTTCTACTATATGGCCAATGCGGGCGGGCGGCTGATCGGCACGCTGTTGTCGGGGCTGTGCTATCAGATCGGCGGGCTGGCGCTGGTGCTGGGGGCGGCGGCGGTGATGGTGGCCCTTGCTGCGCTGATATCGGGGCGGCTGCATGCGGGCGAGGCCCTGGCCTGAGGGGAACGGAAAAATGCGCCGCGGTGGCCAACCGCAGCGCATTCATTCCCGGACCTGGGAGAGGCCCGGACCAGTGCCGACAGCAAGCGCGAAGGGACGTCGCGGCAAGGGAGACTTTGCTGTCAAGTCCGATCATACCCCGAATCGCCGTGACTGACTTGATGTAAATCAAGTCGTCTGGCGGCGCGTCTGCCGGTTCCGCAATGGGGCGCGGAAAACAACGCGCGGGTCAGGGTGATATTGGCCAGGGTGGCCCCGCCGCCGCCGCGGCGCGTGGTGACGATGCCACCTTGAGGCAGGCCTGGATGATCTTTGTCATGTGGTGGCGCGCAGGCCGAAATCGGTGAGGGGGGGCAGACGCATCCGATCCTGAAATAGGTATTTACAATACTTATTAACTGGATTATCGCTGAGGCCAACCCCCGATCGCATCAGGGACGCCATGACCGTCTTGTCCTTCCTTTTGGCCCGACCGGCCCGGACCGCCCGCCGGGCGGGGTACGGGGGCGCGGCGCAAGGGTGGCGGGGCGGGGTTCGGGTTGACCCGCTGGTGGGCACGGTCCGCGCGGCCGGCGTCCGCGATCGGGGGGGCTATGGCCGGGGCAGTTTCGTCCGCACGCCGGCCGCATCGCAGCCCCGGCCGCTGGTCCTTGGCGCGGGTCATCGGGATGCGCGCCTGCCCACGACCGATCCGCAACCCCATGACATCCGCCTTGATGCGATCGTGACCGGGGCGGGCACGCAGAGACGGAGCACAGCATGACCACCTCGGCCCAACAGATCCGCGCCTGGCAGGGCCCGGCGATCCTGAGTTACGGCTATCGGCCGTTTTTCCTGCTGGGCGCGCTGTGGGCGGCGCTGGCGATGGTGCTGTGGGTGATGGCGCTGGCGGGGGCGATCGACTGGGCGGGGCCGTTCGATGCGGTGACCTGGCATGCCCATGCGATGCTGTTTGGCTATCCGCTGGCGGTGATCGCGGGGTTTCTGATGACCGCGGTGCCGAACTGGACGGGGCGGTTTCCGATCGTGGGCTGGCCGCTTCTGGGGCTGGTGGCGCTGTGGCTGGCGGGGCGGGCGGTCACGACGTTGCCGCTGGGCCTGCCGCCGGTGGCGGTGGCGGCGGTCGATCTGGGCTTTGCGGTGGCGCTGGCGCTGGCCATCGGGCGCGAGATCGTGGCGGGGCGGAACTGGCGCAACCTGAAGGTGCTGGGGGTGCTGGGGGTGCAGATCGTGGCGGGCGGGCTGTTCCACTGGGAAGCGGCGCGCGGCGATTATGCGCCCGGTGGCATCGGCGCGCGGCTGGGGCTGGCGGCGGTGGTGGTGCTGATCGCGCTGATCGGGGGGCGCATCGTGCCAAGTTTTACGCGCAACTGGCTGGTCAAGCGGCGCGCGACGGCGCTGCCCGCGCCAATGGGGCGGCTGGATGACGGGGCGATGGCGGTAACCATCCTTGGCGCGGCGATGTGGGTGATCTGGCCCGATCAGGGGCTGACGGGGCTGGCCTGTCTGATCGCGGGGGGGGTGAACCTGCTGCGGCTGGCGCGCTGGCAGGGGCGGCAGACCGGGGCCGAGGCGCTGGTCTGGGTGCTGCATGCGGGGTTTGCCTTCGTGCCGCTGGGGTTTCTGGCGCTGGGGGCCGAGGCGCTGGGGCTGATCGCGATCGGGCCCGCGGCGCGCCATGTCTGGATGGCGGGGGCGGTCGGGGTGATGACGCTGGCGGTCATGAGCCGGGCGAGCCTGGGCCATGCGGGCCTGCCGCTGGCGGCGGGGCGCGGGGTGGCGGTGCTGTATCTGGCGGTGATCGGATCGGTTCTGGCACGGGTGGCGGCGGGGGTGCTGCCGGGGCAGGACTGGTTGCTGCATCTGGCCGGGATGGCCTGGGTGGCGGGCTTTGGCGGGTTCGCGGTGCTGTACTGGCCGATCCTGACACGGCCGCGCGCCGACCGGCGGCGCCCGAACTGAGCGGGCCGGATGGGCGGCCCGGATGGGCGGGGCCGCGCCATTGCCTGGCGCGGCGATCCGGCGCATGATGGGCCATGCACACGCGTAGCAGCCTTCAGATGCGCCAGGCCCGAAATCTGGCGATGACGCCCGAGCTTCGGGATGCGATCGGGCTTTTGCGCTGTTCGAACGCGGCGCTGGCGGATCGGATCGTGGAACTGGCGGCGGGCAACCCGCGGGTGGAAATCGTGCCGCCCGTGGCGGCGCAGCGCGATGCGGTGTGGCAGGCGCTGGAGGCGGCGCTGGACCGGCCGGGGGGCGCGGTGCCGCGCCTGCCGCGCGGGGCGGGGATCGTCGGCGGGGCCGGGGATGCGACGGACCGGCTGGCGGCGGCCCCGGCGGGGCTGGCCGATCATGCGCGCCGCGAGGTCGGGCTGATCCTGCGCGATCCGTCGGACCGGGCGATTGCCGAGCATTTCATCAACGCGCTGGAGCCAAGCGGCTGGCTGGGCGCCCCGCTGGCGGACATCGCCGCCGAGGCGGGGTGCACGCCGGCCCGGGCCGAGGCGGTTCTGGTGCAGATCCAGCAGGCCGAGCCGGCGGGGCTGTTCGCGCGGTCGCTGGCGGAATGCCTGGCCTTGCAGGCGCGTGAGGCGGGGGTGATGACGCCGGCCTTTGCTGTGGTGCTGGACAATCTGGCGCTGTTGGCGCGGGGCGAGCTGGCGGCGCTGGCGCGGCTGGCGGGCGGGGATGAGGCGCAGGTGCGCGCGATCCTGGCGCAGATCCGGGGGTTCGACCCCAAGCCCGGGGCGCGCTTTGACCCCGATCCGCAGCCGCTGCGCGACCCGGATGTGACGGTGCGCCGGCGCGCGGGCGGCTGGCTGGTCGAGATGACGCGCTCGACGCTGCCCGGTGTGATGGTACGCGATGCCGGGGCGGGCGCCGAGGATGAGGCGCTGCGCGCCGCGCGCTGGCTGGAACGCGCAGTCGCCCGGCGCAACGATACCGCGCTGCGCATCGCGCAGGCGGTGGTTGAACGCCAGCGCGACTGGCTGGACCATGGGCCGGGGCGGCTGCGTCCGATGGCGCTGGCCGATCTGGCGGGGCCGACGGGGCTGCATGAAAGCACGATCAGCCGGGTGACGGCGGGGCTGTTGCTGGCGACGCCGCGTGGCATGGTGGCGCTGCGCGATCTGTTCGGGCCGGGCCTGCCGCTGCGCGAGGGCGGGGTGATCGCGGTGCGCGCGGTGCGCCACCGGATCGCGGCGCTGATCCGCGCCGAGGCGCGGGCCGTGCCGCTGTCGGATGGTGCGATCGCCGGTCTGCTGGCGGCCGAGGGTGTCGTTCTGGCGCGCCGCACGGTGGCGAAATACCGTGAAGCCGAAGGGATCGCGCCGGCCGCGGCGCGGCGCCGGGCGGCGCGGATCGCGCCCCGCCCCTGAACGCCGCGGTTGCGCGGGATTTTCGCGCGGCTTGCGCGAAACCCGCGCGTTGTGCGGCGGGCCCTGCAGGGACGGGCGGGGGCTTGCCGGGGGGCGTGGCCACAAGGCCATGATTTTTTTAATGAAAATTGTGGCATGGCGCGGGGCGAAAAAACAGGCATGATATTTGCATCCTGACATATGTCCGACTTCAACGAGACTGCAGCGCAGAACTGCATCACCAACAGATCATCAGGGAGTATCTGCATGACCAGATTGAACAGACTTTTCCTGGCCTCGGCCCTTGCCTTTTCGGTGGCGGCCCCGGCGGCGATGGCGCAGGACCTGACCGTGGGTTTCACGCTGGATGCCGATACGCTGGACCCGGCCAATCACCGCAAGCGCGAAACCGAAACGCTGATCCGCAACATCTATGACGGGCTGCTGACCCGCGACGGCGACATGAAGGTGGTGCCCGAGATCGCGGAATCGATGACCCAGGTGTCGCCCACCGAATATGACTTCAGGATCCGTCAGGGCATCAAGTTCCACGACGGGTCCGACATGACGGTCGAGGATGTGAAATTCACCCTGGACCGGATCGTGCAGGACGGCGGCATGGGCGGCGGCGTGACCAGCCCGCGCCAGGGCCTGATGGGGCCGGTCGACAAGGTCGACATCCTGGATGACAGCACCGTGCGCATCACGCTGAAAGAGCCCTGGCCGATCCTGCCCGCGATGTTGCCGAACCAGCAGATCGTGTCGAAGGCCTGGGTGGAAAAGGTCGGCAATGACGGGCTGGCGACGCAGCCCAACGGCACCGGGCCCTTCAGGCTGGCCGAATGGCGCAAGGGCGATGCGATCATCCTGGAACGGTTCGACGATTACTATGGCGGCGCCGCCGATATTGCGCCGGTGGGCAAGGCCTGCGTGGATCGCGTGATCTTCAAGGTCATTCCCGAAAGCGCCAGCCGGGTGGCCGCGCTGCTGGCGGGGGATGTGGACATCATCAACGAACTGCCGCCCTTTTCGGTCGAGCAGGTGAAGAACAACCCTAACACCGATGTTCTGACGGTGAACGGCACGCGCAGCTTCTTTATCGCGATGAACATGCAGGGCGAATATTTCGACGATCCCAAGGTACGCCAGGCGGCGGCCCATGCGATCGACAAGGATCTGATCATCGACCGCATCCTGGGCGGCAATGCCGTGCGGATCGAGGGCATCCTGTCGCCCGACGCCTTTGGCGCCAGCGAACTGCCGGCCTATGCCTATGACCCCGAAAAGGCCAGGGCGTTGCTGGCCGAGGCGGGTTTTCCCGACGGGATCGAGGTGACGATGGATGTGGAAGGCGCGTTCAAGGACACGGCCGAGGCGGTGGCATCGCTGCTGACCAAGGCGGGCATCCGCACCAGGGTGGCGGTGGGCGAAAGCGCGCAGCTGACCGAAAAGTGGCGCACCCAGGGCAAGCCCAAGACCGGCGACATGTATTTCAGCAGCTGGGGCAACGGTTCGCTGGACCCGTTCGACATCTTCACGCCGACGCACCGCAGCAATGACCGGGGCAATTCGGCGGGCTATGCCAACCCCGCGCTGGACGCGCTGCTGGATGGCGCCGCGGTCGAGATGGATGCTGAGAAGCGCGCGGGCATGTATCGCGAGGCCGAGATGATGATCAACGCCGATCTGCCCTATGTCTATCTGTGGGTGCCGCAGGACATCTATGGCGTGTCCAGGCGCCTGAAGGGGTGGAAACCCAGCGCCGACAGCCGCATCAACCTGCATGATGCCTGCGTCGAGTGACCGGATCTGACCTGACCTGACAAAGGAGGAACGGGCATGAGCCTTGGCAAGCTCCTTGAGCGTATCGTTCAACTCGTGCCCGTTTTGCTGGGTGTCAGCCTGATCGTCTTTGTGATGATGGCGCTGACACCGGGCGATCCGGTGCAGATCATGATCGGCGACCAGTCGATCACACCGGAACAAGAGGCCGAATTGCGCCGTGGCCTGGGCCTGGACCGGCCGATGGTGGAACGCTTCTTCGTGTTCCTGGGCAATGCGGTGCAGTTCGACTTTGGGACCAGTTTCTATCATCGCCGCCCGGTGGGCGAGGTGATCGCCGAACGGCTGCCCGCCACGATCGAGCTGAGCCTGGTCGCGCTGATCGTGGCGCTGGTTACCGCGATCCCGCTGGGGGTGCTGGCGGCGATCCGCAAGAACTCGATCCTTGACCGGCTGGCGACGGTCGGGTCCTTGCTGGGGGTGTCGCTGCCCGGCTTCTGGTTCGGCATCCTGCTGCTGATGCTGTTTGCGGTGCATCTGCAGATCCTGCCGGTTTCGGGGCGGATCGGGTTTTCATCCGAAGTGCCGACCGTGACCGGCTTTCTGCTGATCGATACGTTGCTGGCGGGCGATCCGGGGGCCTTTGGCGATGCCTGCCGCCATATTCTTTTGCCTGCGATCACGCTGGGGCTGCCGATGACGGCGATCCTGATGCGGGTCACGCGGACCTCGATGCTGGAGGTGCTGCGTCAGGATTATGTGACCTTTGCCGATGCCAAGGGCCTGTCGCGCCGGCGCGTGCTGTTCCGCCATGCGCTGAAGAACGCGCTGATCCCCACCGTATCGGTGGCGGCCATCGAAACCGGAAGCCTGCTGGGCGGCAACATGATCGTGGAAACGGTCTTTGGCTGGCCCGGGCTGGGGCGGCTGGTGGTGGAAAGCATCTTCCTGCGCAACTACCCGCTCGTGCAGGCGGCGGTGCTGTTCTACGCGGTCACCTATGTGCTGCTGAATTTCGTCGCCGACATCCTCTACACCGTCCTGAACCCGAGGGTGAAGCTGTGAGCCTGACCGAAACCACCCCCCAAACCCATGCCGCGGACAGCCTGTTCCGCCGCAATCTGGCGATGTTCGCCGCCAACCGGCTGGCCATGGCAAGCGCGGTCGTGGTGGTGCTGTTCGTGGTGATGGCGATCTTTGCGCCCTGGATCGCGCCGCATGATCCGAATGAAACCGATCTGTTCCGCCGCCTGCAGCCGCCGGGTTGGGCGCCGGGGGGCGAGTGGGCCTTTGTGCTGGGGTGCGATGCGCTGGGGCGCGATATCCTGTCGCGGATCATCTATGGCGCGCGGATTTCCATCTTCATCGGGCTTGCGGTGATCGTGGTGGCCACGATGATCGGCATCCTGGCGGGGCTGGCCTCGGGTTATCTGCGGGGCTGGGTCGATGTGGTGATTTCGCGCATCGTCGATATCCTGCTGGGCTTTCCCTATCTGATCTTTGCGATCGGGCTGATGGCGATGATGGGGCCGGGGTTGTGGAACATCATCCTGGCGCTGGCCTACAAGGAATGGGTGATCCCCGCCCGTGTCGTGCGCGGCGAGACGCTGGCCACGCGCGAGCTGGAATATGTCGAGGCGGCGCGCGCGCTTGGCGCCTCGCGCTGGCACATCATGCTGCGGGAAATCCTGCCCAACATCCTGTCGCCGGTGATCGTGGTGTCCACGATCCGCATGGCGCATGTGATCATCCTTGAGGCGTCGTTGTCGTTTCTTGGCCTGGGCGTGCAGCCGCCGACCGCGTCCTGGGGGTCGATGGTGGCCGATGGCCGCGCCTTCATCCTTGAGGCCTGGTGGGTGTCGACCTTCCCCGGCCTTGCGATCCTGCTGCTGGTGCTGGCGATCAATGTGGCCAGCCAGGGCCTGCGTGACGCCTTTGACCCGAGGTTTGCCGAATGACCGGGATACTGCTGGATGTGCGCGGGCTGCGCACCGTCTTTGAAACCCGCGCCGGGCGCGTGCGGGCCGTGGACGGGGTCGATGTCACCGTGGAACGCGGCGAATGCCTGGGCGTGGTGGGCGAAAGCGGATCGGGGAAAAGCGTGACGTTTTCATCCGTCATGGGGCTGGTGAAAAGCCCCGGCCGGGTGGAAGAGGGTACGATCCGCTTTGACGGGCGCGATCTGCGCGCGCTGTCCCCGGCCGGGATGCGCGCGGTGCGCGGCCGCGACATCGCGATGACGATGCAGGATGCGCTGACCGCGCTGAACCCGGCGCTGACCGTGGGCGAACAGATTGCCGAGGTGCTGGAGGCGCATGACGAAACCCTGCCCCCGCGCGGGGCCGCACGGCGCGCCGCGATCCGCGCCAAATCGGTGGAAATGCTGGGGCTGGTGGGCATTCCATCGGCGGAAAACCGGCTGCGGCAATATCCGCATGAATTTTCCGGCGGCATGCGCCAGCGGATCATGATTGCGATCGCGCTGGCCTGCCGGCCCAAGCTGTTGATCGCGGATGAACCCACGACCGCGCTGGACGTGACCATTCAGGCGCAGGTGCTGGAGCTGATTTCCGACATCCGCGCCCGGCTGGGCATGAGCGTGGTGCTGATCACCCATGACCTTGGCGTGGTGGCTGAACATTGCGACCGGGTGATGGTGATGTATGCGGGCCAGGTGGTCGAGGAAGGCCCGACCGCGCAGGTGATCGGCGATCCGCAGCATCCCTATACCCAGGGGCTGCTGGCGTCGATCCCGCGGCCGGGGCTGCGCGGCCAGCCGATCCGCCCGATTGAGGGGCAGGTGCCCGACCTGATCGGCCTGCCGCCGCAATGCCGGTTCTATTCGCGCTGTACGCGGCGCACGGATGCCTGCCTGGCGCCGGTCGGGATGCGCGCGGCGGGGCCGGACCGGCGCGCGCGCTGCATCCTGATCGGGGAGGACCGGACATGAGCCTTTTGACCGTCGAGAACCTGTCGAAACATTACGAAGGCCGGCGCAGTCTGGTCGAGCGGATGACCGGCGTGCCGCAAACGGTGGTGCGCGCGGTCAATGGCATCGACCTGACGGTGGAAAAGGGCGAGATCCTGGGCCTGATCGGGGAATCGGGCTGTGG
>NZ_JBKFEY010000050.1:0-7766 GCF_046507575.1 Pontitalea aquivivens
CTTCAGCCTTTCGCGGGCGCGAAGCGGTGGCTGAAGAAAAAGGCGCATTGCTGGATGCGCTTCGCCCCGATGGTTTTGCGCTGCTGAACGCCGATGACCCGATGGTAATGGGCATGGCGCCGCGCTGCCGGGCCAGGATCGTCACCTTCGGGAAAGATAATCCCGACGCCGACTATCATGTTGAGAATGTCCACGCGGCATTTCCTGACATGCTTTCGTTCACGATTGTCGGCCGTGGACAACGGCTTGAGGTTAAGACGCAATTTCCGGGGGCACAATTCTGGATGCCTGTTGCGGCGGCCACGGCGGCGGCGCTTGAACTGGGCGTTCCGGCCCAACTGATCGCGGCCCGGATTTTGACATTCTCGCCTGTGGATGGCCGATGCAGTGTATTGCCTGTGCCGGGCGGCCCCACCTTCATCCTCGACACCACCAAGGCGCCGGATGGTACACTGGATCTTGCCTTCGACATGCTGGCCCAAGCCAAAATACCGCGCAAGCGGCTTATCCTTGGGGTGATCTCGGACTATCCGGGCAGCGGATCGCCAAGATATCGCAGGGCATGGCTTCGCGCGCGTGAGATTGCCGACCAGGTGATCTTTGTCGCCAAGGACATCTCGCACGCCAAGCCCACATCCGAAGATGTCGAAAACGGTCGCATCCTTGGCTTTGCGACGCCGCAAGAGGCGTTCGAGCATGTCAAGGCGACGGCCCAGCCGGATGAGTTGATCCTGATCAAGGGCTCGGGCAATCTGCACCTGGCCAGGATTGCACTTGGCTTTGTGCAGCCGGTGCAGTGTTGGGAGCCCGCTTGCGGGATGGGCGGCGATTGTTTCACCTGCCCGGGGCTTCTTGTCCAATTCGACGGCAACGCCTTGAAGCGAAAGAAAAAGCTAGGCCGTTTGGCATTCTGGAAATCGAAAAACGAAGGGGAAACCGCGCCATGACGATCGTTCTTTCTGATCTGCGGCGTGACCGTATCGGCGCAGAACTTGAAACCAGCATCGCGCTGCGGATTGGGGATGACCAACACAGGTTTTCGATTGTTCACGGCGGCGATTTCGGGTCCCTTGCCGATGCCACGCCAGAGTTTGACCCCTTTCTGGTCTTTCTGCTGATCCCGGCGATGGCGCGAAACATGCCAATTGTCGTCGAAGGCAGCATTGATGCGCAGCGCCTGGATGGCCTGCGCAGGGGTATGCAGACCTTGTTGGCGGGTGCCAGCAAGGATTGGCACATTGTGCCGATCTCGGCTGAGGCGCGCACTGAAAACCGTCCACCCGACCTGTCCAAGGGCGCGGCTTTGGGCATGAGCTGCGGCATCGACAGCCTTTACGCCTTTGAAGATCTGGCGCGCGACGAAATCGCCCGGCATCTGCGCGTGAAATTGCTGACGCATAACGATATCGGCGCACATCCGAACCGTGCCACCTTTGAACGCCATCGCGATCACGCGCGCCGGTTCGCGACGGATGTGGGGCTGCCGCTGGTGACCACCTCGGTTGATCTTTCGCGCTATTACGGGCGGCGCTTCATCCACAGCCATTCGATGCGCAACGCGGGGGCAGCCATAAGCCTGGAACCCCTGTTCCATGCCTTTTTCTATTCAAAAGGCGATGTGGGCTTTGCGCAGGCGCGTTTGGGGCGCGCGGCCGGTATCGGGCCGATGGACCCTGCGCTTCTGCCCTTGCTGAATACAAGCGCACATTCCTACCTCAGCCATGGAATGCATATCGACCGTCTGGGCAAAACCGATCAGGTGATGCGTGGGCCATATGCGCGAGCCCACCTCACGGTTTGCACGCATGGCTTCGAGGATGGCCGGACCAAGATGAACTGCGGGCAATGCTACAAATGCGCCCGCGCGCTGTTTTTTGCCGATGCGAACGGGATGCTGGAGGATTTTTCCCAGACTTTCGATCTTACGGCATTTCAGGCCAACCGGGCGCACGGACTGCGCCGTATTTTACGGCATACGGTCGTGAATCGAAAAACGCGGGAAGATCAGGATATGCTCGCCTACCTGTTCGAACAGGACTATCCGATGCCCGGATGGTTCCGGCTGTTTCGAAAAATGGCGGGCCGGTCCAGCCTGGCGGGTGCTGCTTGAAATGGTTTGGCTTTCTTTGTCGGCGGGATTGAGGGCCGATGACCCGTAAGCAGCGATAATACCGCGATCACAAAATTGCCTTGAGCCGAAACTATCAGCGCGCCAAACCACTGTTAAATCAACGCCTTGAAAGGTACCTCTTTGGCACGGCGGACACTTCAACCTGATTCGGCAAACACCCATCGGCGATCAACGGATTTCAACGGCCTTCAGGCGGCGTTCACGGGTTGACCAGACCTTGACAAAAGCACCGGCGCACCGACCATGGACATTCTTATCCTAACCTCCGTCGCGGCAAGTTCCCTGCCATAGGAACGCGGCTACAGAGAGCGGGCTTGAGGTGGCGACTGATGAAGTCTGCTCCATGACGCGATTAAAGGAACATAATTCACCCTTCGCAGGCGTTTGCCAGGATTATGAAGTGTGGGGCGGACGAGGCCAGCGGGTCGGGGTCGGCTATGTCGATCTGGAGGCGCGCATCCCGGCGCGTCATCCGCTGCGTACGATCCGGCGCAGGTGGTAAATGACGCGCTGACCTGTCTAGATGCTGAGCTAGAGGCGCTTCACACCGATTTCTGCTACCCCTCGGCCCCGCCGGGGCGGCTGATCCGGGCGTGTCTGATCCCGATCCTGTTCTCGGTCCGCTCCGAACGGCAGTTGATGGAGCAGTTGCAGTATAGTTTTTTGTTCCGCTGGTTCACCGACCCTGGCATCGACGGCCCCGTGGGGTGCACTCCGTTTTCATCAAGAACCACGACCGACTGCTGACGACGGAGATGTCGCGCAAGGGGATAGCCGCGATCCTGGCCCACCGCGAAGTCACGCCGCTCCTGTCGGACGACCACTTCTCGGTCGATGGTACACCGGTCATGCGCTCATGAAGAACTATTCCGGCCTGATCGTACAGCGCAACCTTGCAAGGGCCGAGGTCAGGCCGAACGGCACACCGCCCTGAACATGATCACCGGATCGACCCGGCAACTGACGCTGGGCGCGCACAAGGTATTCGACACGACCGAGCTCACTACCGACCTGCGCCAAGCCTGCGTGACGCCCATGTCGCACAGAAATTCAGACACTCAGCCATTGACGACCGCACCACCCCTCCGACGGTTATACCCTGTCGATCAAGTAGCGCAAACGCATCAAGGAGGCCTTTAGCTGGGCAAAAACCGCCGGAGGGGTGGTGCAGACCGTCTATCGCGGCGTTGAGCAGGTGCACACCCGTTTCATCCTGACGATACCCGCCAACAACCTCGCCCGATCGCCTCGGATACCAGCCGCATGACGATGAAAAACCTCGAGGGACACGCTCGAATTCTGACCCCAGAAGCGCGAGACCGGTTAGCGAAGCCTGCGACAAAAGGAAAGCGTTCTGGCTTGGCAACTATTTCAGCAGCCTGCTAATGCACCATAAATTCTGCATGCAGAGCGCCTGCAGAATTTATGCTCTTTAGCACTTCAATCATATCACGCGGGCTGACCCCAAGAGAATTCAAACCCGCAACCACTTGCGACAAGGTTGTACTTTCTCTTATTTCAGCAATCTTTATTTCCCGACCTTCTTCCATCTGGACATCTGATCTGGGAACGAGGAAGGTTTCACCATCCGAAAATGGGTTAGGTTGAAAGACAACTGGGGTCTCCGTTACACTCAAAGTCAGGTTACCCTGACTCACAGCCACACGGGAAATTTTTACATCCTCACCAATAACAATAGTTCCCGATCTCTGGTCTACCACCACCCGCGCCTTTCTTTCAGGTGTAATTTCAAGATTCTCAATTTGACTCAACAGGTGTGCAGTCGATCGTGCAGTTGCTTCTTCCACGTTCAATGACACCGTGCCAGAATCTTCCATCAGCGCAACAGGCTTTTTGAACAATTCATTTATTGCGCCCTCAATCCTTCCTGCAGTAGTAAAGTCTGGCACTCTTAGCGCCAACCTAATCTTATTCAAGTTCGCAAGATTAAAAGAAATCTCTCTCTCCACTCTTGCCCCAGAGGGAATGATTCCCGCTGTAGGCACCCCTTGAGTAACTGACTTCGCCTGCCCTTCGATCGATGCACCTCCGGCAATTATCGCGCCTTGTGCCACTGCATAAATTTCTCCATCAGCAGCATTGAGAGGCGTCATTATCAAAGTGCCACCCAGCAGGCTTTTGGCATCGCCAATCGCTGAGACAGTCACATCGATTTTACTTCCAGCTCGCGAAAATGGGGGGAGAGTCGCGGTAACCATGACAGATGCTACGTTTTTCGGACGAAACTGCTCACCGGAAACATTCACACCCAGTCTTTCTAGAACATTGGTCATCAGCTCTTCAGTAAAAGGTGCGTTCCTTATGCCATCACCCGTGCCATTTAGCCCAACAACCAGTCCGTATCCAATCAAATCATTTCCACGCACACCATCGAACTCCACCAAATCTTTTATTCTCACTGGTGATGAATTTAAAAATGTCGGAACGATCAAAGCAAAAATTAAGATTATCTTATTCATCTCAAGAACTCCAACAACGAAAGGCGAGAAAGCCGAGAAGTTAGCGTATACACGGTTTCAAGCTGCACTTGAGCGGCTTGCAACGCCGTGGTGACATCATATGGGTCAACTGAAATCAAAGCCCCCCGAGCTAGTTCCAGGCCACTTCTTTCTGACAAGTTTCGTGTCAGATTTCGATGAAGCGTTGCCGCAGAAACACCTATTTCAGATCGCACGCCTATGATATCTACCTCTGAGCCTGCCAGTTTCTCCCCTGCAACTTGCAGGAGCTTTGATTGCGATTCGGGATCATTTTCAAAAGCCCCTTCCGAAATGAGAGCAGAAATGGCAAGGCCACTTAAAGCTTTTCGAAGTTTCGGGCTTGCGGCCGTCAGGTCGATTGCGATGCGTTCGCCTGCGCTGACAGCAAATGATTTCAGCGACTCTCCACCTTGATATGCGGCGTCCATGTAGCCGCCCTCTCCCTCTGGCGCATCAAACCAATGACTTACAGCACTTAGAAAATCTTCGACGTTAGTTGTTCCAGACACTTTCTCCTTTAAAGAGGAGAAAATTACGTCGAATTCTTTCAGTGGGGGAGTTGTTGATGCAACACCGGAAAAAATATAACGTCCAGCAGTCGATTTATTCAGAATGGAGATTGCATCTGCGAAATGATCTTTTGATCCGACTGACTTGGCATCAACAATGACAGAGGAAGACATGGACGATGAGACCAGCGTAGGAAAAATCTCAGATATTAGAGACTGCAATGCAGCCAAGGACGCCTGCATCGCTTCCGCAAGTTGCTGTGCTTCGTTCGCAGAAAATATGAAAGACTTTATAGAGGTTAACGAGTGTTCAACATTGACAATTTTCGCAAAATCTCCACTCAGCGCCGATCCAATATCTGATTTAACCCCTGTAGCCAACTCATTGGAGAGGCTGTGCATAACCTCCTTGAGAGCGGCGTTATGACGGCGCAGATGGTAACCTTTGGCCGAATCGCCAAAAAATGCGTAATTCAAATCAAATCTCCAAAATCGCACCTAGCATTGCGTCAACTGCCTGAATAACTCGTGCATTTGCGGCATAAGCCTTTTCAATTTGTAAAAGCCTTTGCATTTCCCAGTCGGTGTCAACGCCGCTTGAAAGCTCTGTTTCCACCAGTGCCTCTTGCTTCGCAACCGAATAAGATTGATGAGCTTCAGCGGATATTCTAGAGGTAGAAACCTGTGAGAGGATGTCTGCAGCAAGTCCAGACGGGTTGCGCGACGCTCCATAAAAGTTTCCTGATGCCGGAATCTGTGATTCAGAAAAAGTAGACAACAAGGAAAGCAGCAGGCTTGCATCTCCTACGGGGCCGGGCGACGCCGCCCCAACACCGTCGCGAATGCGCCAAAGCACACCTCCACTCGCGGGATTGGCTAATTCGTTAACTGAAATCCGACCTGCAAGTCCCTTTTCAAATGATGTATCAAAGGCATCGCCACTGTCTGTAAAAATCCCAGGGGATCCAGATAGCAAAGTTTGATCAACAGCTGAATTCGAAAAGCGAGTTATGAGGTCTCGTGCAAATGCGTCCAGGTTTTCTTGCACTTTCGGAGCCAACTCATCTCGAACGGAAAAGCTTGCGCTCAGGGTACCTCCCCCGAGAATACCCGCTTCCAGACTTAGGATTGGCAAACCGTTCATCGTTAAGCCAGATAGAGTGCCGGTTGACCAGTCCATGTCTGCAGCGATTACTGTCGCCTTCGTGAACCCAATTTCGACCGGGCTTCCATCTAAGAGAGTAGCCCCGCCTGTCGAGAAGAGAGATATCTGACCATTTTCTCGATTGATTTGCCTCAGAGGTACAATTTCTGATATCTTGTCGACAAGCACTTGCCTCTGATCCATCAATGCTGACGCATCGCGGCCAACAACCCGCTGCGCCAGTATGTCGCTGTTAAGTTCATCGATTTTTGCAAGGCTGTCGTTAAGGAACGACACTTGCCTTCCAATCTCTGCATCCGCCTCAAGCCGTGATGCTTGGATACTTCTTGAAAGAGTGTTCAGCTTTGACGCAACACCCGTCAGAGCATCGAGAACATTTGATAATCTCGCCTCACTGTCTGGTCGGCTCGCCGCCTCGATCAGTGAGCCTTCCAGAGAGGCCAGCCATGCTGACAGAGAACCTTCTTCGCCAGGTAACCCGATGCGGCTTTCAAATGATACAAAGAACTCAGTGATCCGCTTGGCATGCCCGGCCTCGGCATCAGCGAGCCGACGATCCGCAAGGATAGCCTCGTTAACAAGTCGCGCGGTACCCAGAATTCGCACCCCACCCCCGTCGCCACCAAGCGATGAAGCGGCCAAAGAAAGCGCACGAGGCGCATAGCCAACCGTCATCACATTGGCGGTATTTGATGCCACCAATTCGGCACCGCGAGCGCTTGCCGCAAGTCCGGACAGGGCATTATTTAACGCACCCGTGATACTCATGTGTCAGCCTCCGCTCTCAGGATTGGGCCCAGCCACTTAACGTTTGATGTTCGTGGTCTCCTGGAGCATCTCGTCAACGGTCTGGATCACTTTGGCGTTCGATGAGTAGGCGCGCTGAGTCTGAATAAGATTCGTCAGCTCTGCAGCGACATCCGTAGTCGAACCCTCACGCGCATAACCGACTACGGCACCGGTCGGGCCATCCCCTGCGTCCCAGAGAAAGAAGGAGCCGGACGTTGGTGAAACCTGGAACGTCTGATTGTTCAGTGTCGTTAGTCCATTCGGGTTTGGAACATCGACCAGCGGGATTTGGTATACGGTCCTGATGAAGCCGGTATCATAGGTCGCTCGCACATACCCGTTTTCGTCAACCTCAACTGCAGTAAGGTTGCCGACAGGGGATCCATCCTTGGTGATAGATGTCGGTGCGAAGCTATCTGATAGCTGCGTCAAGCCGTTGATGTCACCTATTTTACCGATCTTCACAGTCAGAGGGCCGCCAGCGAGTGCCAGCGAAAGGTTGCCCGTTGCACTATCGTACGCGCCACCAGACAAGACCGTCACCGACGCGAGCGTGCCGCCATTCGCACTGCTGGCATCAAAGGTCAGTTCATATTCCCCAATGACGCTTTCATCCAAGGCCGCAGTTACCGGATCATCGACGCTTGCCGAATCACGGATCACCATCGTCC
>NZ_JBKFEY010000051.1:0-7391 GCF_046507575.1 Pontitalea aquivivens
GCTCGGCCGCACGCTGCCCGCGCCGCGCACTATCGAACTCAACGCCATGGCGCTGACCGGCCGGGTGCCGGCGCCGAACCCGGCGGACGCAGGCTGGTGGTATCCCATGGTCGAACGCCGCGTGCGGCTTGCGGGCGACATGACCGCCCCGCTCGCGATGGAGGAACACGCCGATCCCATTGCGGAAGCGGTCCGCTGGTGCATCTGCGAGGGCGAGTTGATCCAGGCCATGGGCCGCGGGCGCGGCGTCAACCGCAGCGCCGCCACGCCGCTCGAGATCGACCTGCTCACGGACGTGGTCCTGCCGGTGACCGTCAACGCGCTGGTGCCGTGGTCCGACCTCCGCCCGACCCGGCGCGACCTGATGGCGCTCTCGGGCATCGTCCTCGAGAACGCGGCCGACATGGCGGCCTGCTTTCCGGAGCTCTGGCCGACCCGCGAGGCTGCAAAGAAGGACGGCCAGAGGAAGGGGACAAATGACTATTATAGAGACCTCTATAATAGCAGAATGTCCCCTTCCTCTGTGAAGGTGATGTACCGACCGGAGGGTTCAGGGCATCGCACCCGCACTGCCCTTGTCGATCTCGCTCGCATTCCAGATCCGGAAACCTGGCTCACCAACCGCCTCGGGCCTCTCGCGCAGTTCGGTATCTCATCAGCGGCCGCCGGGCAAGCGCAGGGCCGGGAACGGATCGACGCCCTCTCATCCCGCCTGACCTCCAGCATGCAGGCCGTGATTGCGATGCGCAAGGCAGCGCTGGAAGGCCTCGCCGCTCGGCTTGAAGCTGCGACACCGGCGCGCCTGCAACGAAATGCAACACCGAAAACCTGTCCCAAAAAGGAGGATTGATTATGTGTTTCGACACATTGCGTGTTTATGAGTCGGGCCGCCTTTACGACGTGGCCTTGCCAGATTGGTATAAGGAAGCCGATCGCCTCAGCAGGGAGGGAAACGTCAGCTGGCATCACGCGTTCACCCGGGTACTGGGCTGCTATTGTGTGCCTCTCACGGACGACGGGTGCCAAGGTGGCTGGGTTGAAGTGCGTTTCTGGCCAAGCGAAAAGGTTGGCAACTTCGTTCTTATCGATACGGAAGCCGGGATCATCGAGCAGATCCTTATCCCGAACCCCGTCGACTGGCTGCCCTTCCTGACGCAACACCTCACGCCGCTGATTTCTGCTGCGGCACAGGCGGCGAGTGCGGAGCGGCAACGCAAGCTGACCCAGGCATTCATTGCATGGGCGCGCCATGGCGAAGGCAGCCATGTCGATCGCGACACTGGCCTCAGCCGGATCGACCTCGACAACGACCACGATCGCCGCCGGGCCCAACAGGCCCGCGCGGTCATGGAAAGAGAGAGGCGGGAGGGGCGCGCATGACAGCGATGCGCTGGCATCCTCCCGGCTACGGCGGCCAGCGCCGGGACCCCGAGCAGGTCAAGCGGGACGGCTGGCACGAACAGCGCGTTCTGGCCGTGTCGCTCGACGACCCGCGCCTCACCTGGCCCGAGCGCGAACTCGTCCGTCAGTTGGGCGACAAGCTCTATGGCAAGCTGCCCGCAGTGAGGGAGGTGCGCCATGGCTGACCGTGTCTGGACCGCAGACGACGTCGCCGATCATTTCGAGGAGGCGTTCCGCACCCTGCGCAGACTGCCGGCTGTGAAGGCACAGGGCTATTTCAACACTTGGCCCGACATCGTGCGCACCAGCCGCGAGATCGCGGCGATGGAACCGCAGCCGATGCGGGTCTGGCCCTCGGCCGCGGCGATCACCCGGCTCGAGCAGACCTTCGACTGGGTGCTCTGGATCGAGGAGGCCGAGCGCAAGCTGGTCTGGTCCCGCGCCGCCCGCGTGCCGTGGAAGCAGATCAGCGGTGAACTCGGCTGCGACCGCACGACGGCCTGGCGACGCTGGCTACTGGCGCTGACGAAGATCGCAGCAAGGCTGAATGCTATGTGACTCCAAAGTGTTGCAACACTTTTTCCTTCGACACATGCATCAAATGCGTGCTATCCGGAGGGCATGATGGTGAGAGTGCGTCGGGCGACGGCTCTCCCCATTTCCGTTAGGGTGGATACCTTGGTGGACTCCGGAGTCCAGCCGGAATCCGGTTCGGAGTCCAACGGTGGTCGGGAACGGTTCGAGCGCGAGGTTGTGCGAGGGGCATTTGCCCACCGCTTGCCCCGTCGAAAACCTTCTCCGAAGGGGGCGAGAGGCCGGTTTTTTCGGCGCAATATGGTGGCCGGATGACCGGAAAAACTCTCTCCGCCTTCCGCTAAGGCATTGATTTTACGGTTCCTTTATGTTCACTTCCTATGCTGGGGGGCGCAGCGCGCAACTTCGCTAGCGTCAGGCTCGATTTTTTGGGAGTCCAGCGGAATCCAGAGTCCACCTCGGACCGCCTGAAAGAGGCGTAAAATCAAACAGATGCGAGTCCTCTGGGGGTGGATTCCCAGGTGGATTTTCTGGCCGCCGGAATCCAGCTGCAAGCCAGAGGATCCACGGGGAGGGCACCCTGCCTCTGGCGAAGGTGTGATCAACCCGGAAGCGGGTCTTTTGGTGTGTGCCTTTCGTCTCGCTTGATTGCCAGGAGCACCGAATGGCCTCCACAGGCCGCATCATTGGGAACGAAGCTTTCGATGTCCATTCCGACAGCATCGAGGCGTGCAGCGTATTCCGCCGGTGACAGGGATGCATGAAAGACGGCTCCATTGCCGACCCGTCCGACAGCTTCCGCTTCATTCGGCCCCACAGTCACGAGGAGGGCGCCACCCGGTGCGATGTGGTGGGCGAGGCGCGGGATCACGGCGCGCTGCTCGTCTTTGGTCAGGTGGAAGAAACTGTCCCAGGCGACGATGCCTGCGAACTTCGTGGGGAGTTCGATCTCGCGCATGTCGGCGTCGATCCAACGCTTGTCCGGAAAGCGACGTCGTGCAATCGCCAACATGTTGCGCGAGAAATCGACGCCGGTCACGATACGACCCTGTTCGATCAGGTAGCGCGCGATAGGCTCTCCGGCGCCGCAACCGAGGTCTAGAACGCCGCTGCCCTTCGGGACATGGGCAAGCAGCCGATCAAGCCAGTATTTTTCGAACAGGACGCGGGACCGCGTTGTGTCCCAGTGCCCTGCATTGGCCTCATAAACGGCCCGGTGCGAGTGTCTGATCTCCTCCATGCCGGTTTTCTACAGCACCGGCGCGATGTGGGTCCACCCCCGCTGCGCCCAACCTATCGAACAGGATCAATCACATGACCCTCGCCTTCGCCCCCGAGCGGATCGAGCAATGGCCGCTTGCGCGCCTGCAGCCCTACGCGAAGAACGCGAAGATGCACGGCGCGGACCAGGTTGCCAGGATCGCCGCCAGCATGGCCGAGTTCGGCTGGACGGTTCCGTGCCTGGTCGCCGAGGACGGGGAACTGATCGCAGGCCACGGGCGCGTGCTGGCCGCAACGCAGCTTGGGCTGACCGAAGCGCCGGTGATCGTGCTCGGGCACCTGACCGAGGCGCAGCGCCGGGCGTACCGGATCGCGGATAACAAGCTGACGGAGCTCGGCACCTGGGACGAGGCGCTGCTGTCGGAGGAACTGAACGACCTGCTGGCCGAGGATTTCGACCTGTCGTTGGTCGGGTTTTCCGATGGCGAGTTGGACAAGCTGCTGGCCTTCGTACCGGAGGGGGACGGGGAAGAAGGTGGCGCCGGGGGCTCCGTGCCGCCGGTGACCATCCCCGAACCACCGCGCAATCCGGCTTCGCGGGCGGGCGATCTCTGGATCCTCGGCGACCACCGGCTGCTCTGCGGCGACAGCACCAGCGCTGCCGACGTTCGCCGCCTGATGAATGGCGAGCGGGCGATCTTGTTCGCGACCGATCCGCCGTATCTGGTGGACTACGACGGCTCGAACCATCCGACGCGCAACAAGGACTGGTCGGCGTCCTACGGGACGACATGGGACGACAGTTCGCAAGGGGCGGAACTCTACGACGGTTTCATCGCCGCCGCCGTAGCCGAGGCAATCACCGAGGATGCCGCCTGGTACTGCTGGCACGCCTCGCGCCGCCAGGCGATGCTCGAAGCCTGCTGGGAGAAGGCGGGCGCCTTCGTGCACCAGCAGATCATCTGGGTGAAGGACCGCGGCGTCCTGACCCGGTCCCACTACCTCTGGAAGCACGAGCCCTGCTTCATGGGCTGGTGCCGCCCCAACCGTCCGCCGAAGGTGGCCGAGGAAACCCTGCCATCGACCTGGGTGCTACCGTCCTTCGCCAAGGACGAACGCCCCGATCACCCGACCCCGAAACCGCTCGACGCCTTCGGCATCCCGATGCGCCAGCACGTCGCCCGCGGCGGGCTCTGCTACGAGCCGTTCTCCGGCTCGGGTTCTCAAATCATGGCGGGCGAGGCCAATGGCCGCCGCGTCTTCGCGATGGAGATCAGCCCAGCCTACATCGATGTCGCCGTGGAACGCTGGCAGGCAGAGATCGGCCGCGACGCGACCCTCGACGGCGACGGCCGAACCTTCGCCGAGGTGAAGGCCGAACGGCTGGGCGAAAAGGCCGAGACCGCTGCCTGATGGCCGTCTACTACAACGATGCCGATCCCGCGGCCTGCGAATGGCTGCGGGAACTCATCGCGGCAAGGCTGCTGCCAGCTGGCGAAGTGGACGAGCGCTCCATCCTCGAGGTGGAGCCCGCCGAGCTGCGCGATCCCACCTCTGTAGAGTCAATAGGAGTATTGACAACAGCAAATGCTAAGTATTCTTTAGTGACGGTGCCTTACAGAGGTGGGTTATGGCAGAAGAGTCGAAGAGCTTCGAAGGCGTTCCGCTTGGCGCGCTTTTTGAAGCGAGTCAGAAGTCGCTTCGCGAGCTGAAATTCAAGATAAAAGAAGAAAAGATAGGTAATGGAAGGATTTTGGCTAAGTCCAAGGTTACTATGAGCTCTTTTGGGCAGGATATTGAATTAAGGATGGTAGAAATCGGGCAATCCACCGAACTCAAGATAACAACATCATCTGGCCAGCTAAGCGATTGGGGTGAAGGCAAGAAGATAATTGAGAGCATACTTTCTCAGATTGATATCGAATTACAAAAGATACGAGATGCCGGCCGAATAGCGCCAATCGACTCACCAAAGTATGGGTTTGGCGAGTCAGTCACGCCACCGCCTTCGTCTTCAGGGGCGCAGGCACCAGTCGAGAATGCTCCTGAAAAAAAGGGCTCGGGTGGGAATTGGGCTTTGCGGGTATTGGTTGCAGGCGGCCTGTTTTGGCTTTTCTTTACGAGTTCTGGGGCAGAGTTCGTTTCTTCAATCCTTAGATCACTATCTGTCGAAACCGATATCGCGCAATACGACTGCGATATGGCTGCTTCCCTGGTCGAGGGGGAAAACCTTCAGAATGCTTTTGGCGGACGGTTCAGGATCCTTGATGTTTCGTCTTTGAGCCAAGTATCTAAGACGGAGGAAAGAATTGTCTGCACCGGAATCGTTGATCTCAGCAATGGAAGGTCAGAGAGAATGCGAATCACTGTTGAAAGAGGCTCGACCTCATCCGAGGTTCGCTTTCGCGTAGAGCCACTTTGAGCACTGTGCATTCTCGCTTGCTGATGGGATACCCGGCCGCATCGGGCTCCCTCGGCGCTACGGCAATGCGATCGTTCCGCCGCTCGCGGCGGAGTTCGTGACGGCCTTCATGGAGAGCCTGCGATGAAGCAGAGCCGGACCATGTCGATGGTCGAGGCGACGACAAACGTTGTCGTCGGCTACGTTTTGGCCATCGCCACGCAGATCGTCGTGTTCCCGTGGTTCGGGATCGAGACTGGGCTCGCGGAGCATCTGACCATCGGCCTCGCCTTCGTCGGCGTCTCGCTGGTGCGCGGCTACCTGCTGAGGCGGCTGTTCGAGGCTATCCGAATGCGGAGCGCAGAATGAAGAACCGCCGCCCGGCGTTGGGCGGCGGCAACTGTCCGTTTCGGTGCGGAGCGTCAGTCACGGATGGCGTAAACACGCCCCCTTCCGTCGACCTTCTCGGAGGTGATCGTCAGGCCCAGCTTCTTCTTCAGCGCGCCAGCAAGCGCGCCTCTCACCGTGTGCGGTCTCCAGTCCAAGGCCGCGACGATCTCCTCGATGGTCGCGCCGTCCGGCGCGCGCAGCATGGTGATCAGCGTGGCCTGCTTGGTGCCCTCGCGCGGTGTGCGCGCCTTGGGCGCGGTCTCGGTGCCGGTGGCGGCCTCCGGCGCAGACTGCTCGGTCGGTGCGTCGGTCGCGCCCGCAGGTGCGGGGTTCGCGTCCTCGGGCTCAATGCCGATGGCGGCGAGGCCTGCGTCGGTGGCGACCAGCGTGACGCCGTGGCCGTCGCCTGTCTCGCGCCAGATTGGCTCGCCCTTGCGCGTGTCGGCGTCGACCTCTTCGAGGAAGCCCTTGGCGAGCATTGCGCCGACCACCTTGGCGGCGGCGCCACCCCGCAGGCTCTCGAGCAGCGGCAGGGCGATATGCTCGGGCCGCTGTGCGGCGGCGCTCAGGATCAGGGCTTGGGTGTCGGAAAGCTTGGTCATCGTCGTCTCCCGTATCGGGGCGCGCGGGATGCGGGCCCTTCTACGAGGTCGAGCCCGCCAGTCGGCGGGCGGGACCGGGAGCGGGTCGTCTTACTCGGCGTGTTCGCCTTCCCTGAAGGCCATGTCGGAGATCTCGCGCAGCTTGGCGCGGTAGTGGTTCAGGGTGCCGACATGGCCCCAGTTGATCTCGTCGGGGCTGGTCTTGAAATGGTCCGCGCTGAGGGTGGCGAGCCGCTCCAGCATCGCGTCGATCTCGATCTTCGCGGCGATGAAGGCGTCGAGGGCTGCGGAATTGTCGGCGGTGCGGCGCTTGGTCATGGTCTTGTCCTTGTCAGAGAGTTGGGCGGGGCGCTTGACCCCGACGGTTCAACCTCAGGCGGCGCTGGTGGCTTCCAGCGCGGCGATGTGGCCGCGGAGCGTCGCGGCTTCCTCGCGCGCGGCGTCAGTCCAGAAGGCGGCGCGGGCGTTGCAGGCGCGGGCGAGGCGCTCGGCGTCTGCCTTGGTGAAGCGGTTGACCTTGTGCGCGCGGCCATGGCCCGTGCAGGTGGCGCGATGCGTGCCGCCCTCGGGCGTCAGCGTGAAGGTCATGGGCCCGAAGTCGTCGACGACGATCCAGTTGTGCGAGGCGAGGGTGGCGCAGGCGCTCGGCGCGAGGCGGGCTTCGATCTCTTCAGCGGCAGCGCGGAAGGTGGCGATCAGGTTGGCGGCGGGGTTGGTCATGGCGGTGGCTCCGTGGGGTGAGTTGCATCGTTTCCGTGCGATGACATTCGCTCTACCCCAGCGATTATCGTAGGTAATTATGAGCAATTTCATTGCTTTATGATCTATTCGGCCAGCATCAA
>NZ_JBKFEY010000052.1:0-6200 GCF_046507575.1 Pontitalea aquivivens
CTCAATCTCAACGCTGCAGTTATGCTGGTGCCGTATCTGGTCCGCAGAGGCGAGAAGATCAAAGGCGAGGAGTTCGCAAATGTCGCCGGGCGAGCCGGCCGCGCTTTCGTGGACGTCGAAGGCCTCATCGTTCACGTGATGTTCGACAAGATCAAATGGCGAGAAAGAGAGTGGCGTGAGTTGGTTGCCTCCGCCAAGGCCCGCACACTGAAGAGCGGCCTCATCCAAATCGTCGCAGAGATCCTTGAGCGCCTGGCCCGTGAAGGCGTTCTGGAGCGCGATGACGCATGGGAATATCTCGCCAACGCCCGCGAAGCCTGGAGATCGCCCGCGGAGGAAGCCGCAGTCGCCGAGCGCTTGGCGGCCGGCGCGGAATATGACGCAGATGACGGTGAAGATGAAGGCGGTGATGACGAAGGGGAGACCATCGACGAGGAACCGCTTTCGCAAATCGTCGAACGTCTCGATGCGACTGTCTTCGGATTGATCGAAGCGCTGGACTCCGACCGGGCTGATCTGCCAACGCTCTTGGACGAGGCGCTCAAAGGGTCACTCTGGGCGCGCCAGATAGCCCGAGAAGACGAGGACATCGCGCCATTGCACAAGAAGGTGTTCGAGGCGCGCGCTGAACTCATATGGAAGTCCACTACAACGGAGGCGCGGCGCGGACATTTCGCGATGGGTGTCGGGCTCGAGGCTGGGCTCGCCATTGATGCGATGGCAGACGAATTGGCCGATCTCCTCGATCAAGCTGACGCTGCCGCGCTGAGTGGAGATGTCGGCGAACTTGTCGACGCCCTTTCAGGTCTCGGGGAACGCCTGCTGTTTATGCGGCCGTTCATTCCCGACAAGACGAACGCGCTACCGGCCAACTGGAAGGACATCCTGCGCCGTTGGGTGTCTGGCGACGATGTCGCCAATATTGGGCCTCAGAATATGCGGGCTGTCGAAGAGGCCTTCACCTATCGTTTGGTCTGGGCCTTGGAAGCTGTTCGTACCCGCCGCATGTCCCTCGGCTGGTCTCCAGAAACAGTGGTGGGGGGCGCCGCAGCAGCGGTCGAAACCGGCGTTCCACAATTCATGATGTCGATGCTGATCCGCGCGGGCCTTCCATCACGGCGCGCAGCCATGGCGGCAATCGAGGATGCCGAGCCAGCCTTCGTCACGCCCGCGGAGATGAGGGCCTGGCTCGAATCCGACGAGATCACAGCTTACACCGATGCTGGTGATTGGCCGACCCCCGACACGGCAGCGCTATGGGCGCGGTTCCGAACGGAGGCCCTGAGTGGCGGCATTCAGAAATGGTCGGTCGAACACTACAAGCGCCTGCTCGACACCGCGACCGCCCCACCTGCCGGCCTCTATCGGATTGTCACAGACGATGGAGATGGGCGGACCTGGATGGCGACGCCTGACTATCAGCGGGTGGCGGCATTCAAGAAATCGGCACTTGATCCGAAGCCCAGCCTGTTCTCGGGGCGGCTGCCGGGCAATACTAGGTTGGTGGAAGCGTTGCGCGTCGGCCGTGGGAAACTGCGCTGGCCACGGGCCAACACGTAGAGGAGAACCTACGAGATAATTTCCGCTATTTTTCGTTGGAAGGCTGAAAAATTCCTGCTCTTAGGTCACGAATACTTTCCGAGTGCTTAGGCAGCTGCAAGGAGATGCGCTGATTCTTTCTCATCCGCCGCTGCAAAGAAAATTCTACGCGCTGGATGGCATCGATATCGCCGGATGAATACTCGACCCTGTTGGCCTCATCGAAAGGAATGTGTTCTGCCTCTACCCAGAGAGCAACGGTGAGTATTACGTCTCCCAACCGAACGGGTCCGTCGGGAGTCGTGACGGTCACCTCGCCGGGGTAGGGAAAGCACACCGTTCGGAAAACGGGTGACTGGGCCTTTTCTATGCCTTCAAACGGATCAGTTGCCTCCTGAAGCTGGAGCCAAAGATCGTTCAAAGACCAGGCCGCGCCGGTCTCCTCGTTACGAAAGATGGATGCGAAAGGGTCCGTATCCTCGGGTAGCGTACAGTCAAGATCCGACGGCTCTGGCATCTTCCAATCGAGCGAGCGAAATTTTCGAATACCGACTCGTGAAATGGCGCACGCTTTGTGCCAGAAGAGCACGAAGTCTACCTGCAGCAATGAATTGACATCCTCACTCGCGATTTCCGAGAGCTCTCGAAGAGAAACACCGCTTTGCTCGGCGACCTTCCGGGCACTGTCGGTGAAACCAGACGCACTCACCGCGATCGTACGATCTGCACCAATCGCCTTTTTCTTCGCGGCCAGTTGCTCGATCCAGGTGACATCCTGAATTGCAGTCCTTCGCCGACACTCGATCGTCAAAAGGACTTCGGCGGTTCCAATCCGCGTACGGATACTTGCATCGACCTCTCGTAGCTGACCTGTAATCTTGCATCTGATACGATCAGGAGAGTTAACAGTCACATTTCCGGGGTCTGCATCAGCCTCTATTCGCGCAACCAGACGCTCGAATTCACGCCATTCAGGATCTTGGCCTTCGCTGGCGCTCATCTTTTGCGACGCTTTCCGTCCGCACCGGCATCGAGGAACATCGGGAAGAAGCTGCGCTGTGTCTTCACCTTGATGACATCATTGACCCCAATCGTGTTTGCTTTCCGTCGCTCACCGCCTGCAGGTGTAATGACTTCAAGATCCGGGTTCTCGATAATCGCCGTATGAATGTCATCAGCGTGAGCAGGTGTGACGTTGTAGATGCTCTCGTAGAAATCCATGACGGGCATCGCATCACCAGTCTCAGTCACAAGACGCGGAATATCTCCCAGGAGTTGGCTCTTCGCGGACGCACGGGCATCACTGTCGAACAGATAGAGCATGCCTTCGTCATGCCGCGGATCATAAGACAGCATGTTGAGGCCAGACCGACCGAAATGTGCCTGCATCGTTGCATTGTCATGCAGGATGTTGTTGTAGACCTGCCGCGCACGGCAAGCGTTGGCGAAGTGAATGAGCCAATATCGCCAGCCACCAGGGTTATTAATCGAGAACGGGCTTACATAGGGAGCGCATCTCCGGAAGACGTCAAAAACGATTTTTTCAGCCGTGCCGAGCCAGTCATTCTTGCTCATGACCCCGTTCAGTTCACCGATATCGGTGGTCTTGAGCCCAAGATAGTCCAGTCGGGCAGTGAGTTGATCTGGTTGGTCCTTTTTCAAAAAGGCCAAAAGAGAACTGATCATGAACGTGTAGAAGATCTCAGCCGCTGGATAGGTCCGCATGATGTCGACGATCGTGTCACGCTCGACGTGGCTATCCCCGCACTGGTCTAAGTTGAACAATACGCTTCGATAACGGCCCTGCTCCAGCAACGCCCTGGTTTTCGGGTAAGCTTTCTCGAAGAACTCATTCAAGTACTCTACGCGAAGATGCAGCTTCGGGCATGTTTCCGCGATATCTGCCTGCAGTGGTGCGACATGGGTCTTCAATAGTTCAATCGCATCCCGACTGGCATCATTAAAAATGAGAAGACACTCGACCTCAATAGCGCCTAAGCCTTGCGCCGCCCGCTGTGTGTTGACCGCTTCAGTCGCGCGCCTGAGTTCTTCAATGAAAATCAGCGGGGACCCGGGCGTTCCGCACTGGTAACGCCCCCCACCAGCAAAACCATCGACTATTGCAAGCCTGAAACGTTCCTGTTGGGGTAATTTGCAGCGAACGGTAAGATAATCAAAGACGTACTCACGAAGAATCTTGTGTTTGCGCCGCGAATGCTCTTCGAGCTTCGCGCCATCTGCCCATTCGTATCTTTTTTCGACCATGTTGCCTCCCCGCCTATCTCTAAACTCTTACACAACCGCTTGCGGGGCGGCAGGCATTTCGTCCCAGGTGCGTCCACGATATTCTCGCCCGTTGGCCTTCTTCGAGCGCTTCTTGTTGTCCTTGCCCCAAGTTCCCCACTGTTTGAAGAAAAATGCCGTCCCTGCCGTAAGGCATTGGGCATGTATTTCATCAATCCATTCTTCGCGAATTGGACGGGCGGACTTTCCGCTTTCGCCGCCCACAATCGCCCAGTGAATATCCTGAAGATCAATTGCGCCAACGGCACCAATCAGCGGCTCAAAAGAAATGAAGCGGATCGCTGCAGGTGACCGGCGGAGGTCATCGATGCGATCAACGACTTCAGCGTTTTCGATGCTCGTACCAAGCCAAACGTTGGGCAGGACCTCTCCGATGCGGTCGCTGACCAACTCTGCCATACGCTCGGGACGCTTAGTCAGAATCTGGTAGTTATGGCGTGGCGTTTCACGCATGACTTGCCAAACGTCCAATATGAATTCATCAGTCACCTGGTCATGGAAGAGGTCACTCATCGAGTTAACGAAGATCTTTCGGGGCTTGCGCCATCTGTGGGGAATCGTCAGTGCCTGCCGATCCTCACGCACGACTCCATTCCAAACGGTCCTCCGACCCGTCTTGCGAGTTAGTCCTGCATATTTCTGGACACCCATCGCTTCGAGCCGCTTGGCCATTTCCATCGCATAACAATGGGTGCAGCCGGCTGTAACGATCGAACACCCCGCTACCGGATTCCACGTGGCATCTGTCCATTCAATCTGTGTTTCAGCCATGTCGGCCTCCCGCGCATTCATCGTTCCGGCAGCACATCAGTCAGTACCGCGTAACGGGTTGATGAACTGGATATCGGAGAAATCTTTTTCGTTTTCTGTTACCACCACGCAATCGTTGGCTCCCGCGACGGCGGCGATAATCACATCCAACGTGCTCCGCGGACGACCCGTAGACGTCCCATCCGCCATAAGTCGTGCCCATATCAAGGCAGCCTTGTCGTCAAAGGCTAAGATTCGGTCCATGAACAATTCCTGCGGGCCTTCCGGCCCTGAAAACCAAGCATCAAGTGCATCGCGCTTCTTGCCACGTGGTTTGTCCAGAATGCCGCGTCGGATTTCGGCTATGGTCAGCGATGCGATGAAGAGGTCCTCATCCCGCTGAGCTGCCATCCATTTCATCAGAAGTTCAGATGGCTTCGGCTTGACGATATTGCTGATGATGTTGGTGTCTAGAAGGTAACGGCTCACAGATCGACCCTTCGCCCTTCATCGCGCGAGCGCGAGAACTCGACTTCGGCTCCAACCAGGGGCGAACGGCGCAAGGCGGTCAGAATACTACCGGACTTCGGCGGCTCCTCTGCCACGACAGCCTTCACCGCGGCGCGCGCCTCTTCCGCTTCTGGCCCCTCTTCGGCCAAACGGCGAGCAAGCGAGCGGATCAGTTCGCGGTCGGATTCGAGAGCCATGACTTCGAAACGTTTGAAGCCGCGCTGTGTCAGGCGCGCGCGGTAATTCTTGATCGCTCGTTTCTGTGCAGCGTTGCTCATCGCCGATCTCCATGCTATATCAGGATATATATACCAAGAAACATTGGCTTTTCAACTGCCGTGCCGAAGAGCAAGCAGTCACGCCAAGATGGACGCGAGCCCGGAATGTGCCACAGGGTCCGACGTCAAGGCAGCATGGGTTAGATGTACATCGCGATCAAACAGACAATAGCGATTTTGCCCGCCGTTATTCACGACGAGGCTATATCCGTTTCTACGATCCGGCACGACGTAATGCGCCAGAAAAACCGACAACACGCTGTTTTTACATACTATTTTTCCTTGAGCGATCACTTCGAGATGTCATTCTTTGTCTTGCGCACCTCAACGCGCGAGAAACGGATGGCGACCTCTTGGCACGACAGCGACAAACCAAAGCGGAGACACTGCATCTCTCCGTCGAAGCGGCGGACACCGACGCCGCGTGTCTCGCGGGCGCCGAGCCTGATGCCCGCCTCCGCGATCTGGTCCGTCTCTTGGCCCGTCAGGCCGCCCGCGACTTTGTCAACGCCGAGACGGCCCATCATGAACAGGACCGCCTCCCCAAGTAAGGAGGCCGCCGTATGAAGGTCGCGCTCTACGCTCGCTATTCGTCCGACAATCAGCGCGATGCCTCGATCGCAGATCAGTTCCGGATGTGTCGGCTCTACGCCGAGAAGCAGGGCTGGCAGATCGTCGAGGAATACTCGGACCATGCAATCTCGGGCGCCTCACTGCTCCGTCCAGGCATTCAGGCCCTAATCTCCGATGCCACACACGGCCGCTTCAATGTGATCCTCGCAGAGGCGATGGACCGACTCTCCCGGGACCAAGAAGATA
>NZ_JBKFEY010000053.1:0-6161 GCF_046507575.1 Pontitalea aquivivens
ACTCATTTTTATTCTATTGTCAAGCTATTTTTTATTATTCTCGCTATTTTTTTATTTAAGTATAGTTCCGCGCCTCATTTTTATACTTTGCTTTTATTTATGTTCTGCTTTGGTCCTCGGGTTTCGGTTTTTGCCCCCCCTTCCCATCACTTTTTACAAAATTCCATCTCTTGTTTTTATTTTAGTGTTGACCGCCCTGCGTTCCTTGTGTACTTTTATAAAAACAATTCACAATTCGCTAAAAGGGAATCCCCTGATGACCGTCCGATCCGCATGGAGCATGGCTTGTCCTCACTGCCATTCCGATTGCTCCCTTGATGTCGCCGCAACTATATGGGTCCGCCTCTTCCCCGATGGCACCGACGCTGACGAAGCTCAGCATCAAGGCCATGAGTGGGATTCCAGCAGCTCTTGTAAGTGCGCCGCCTGCGACTGGTCCGGCACCGTCGCTGACGCTCAGCGCGCTTGCCAATAATGGAGACCGGAAGATGAGCTACGTTGTTGCTTTCTATGAGATCGACCGCGCCTATGGCGGCCCCGAAGAGGGCGGCTGGTGGTACGACTGCGGCCAGCTCGTCCGAGTTGCGTGGGTCTGTAAATCGGAGGACCGAGCCTATCAGAAGGCCCGCCGCGCCAACGCGCTTCTCGATCACCTGCAACGCTCACTGCGGCCTGTCAGCTCCGTCGCTTATGCTGGCGGGCGCTATGCCGCCATCGTTCACCAAGGCACTGCGCCACGCGCCTACCCGGAGACGCGGCCTCATTACGAGTGAGGGCACTCTGAACGCTTGTAGGAACACATATTCATGACGAACGAACCTAAACTCTCAGCCCGCGCACGGCAGGCTCTCGAAATTCTGTCAAATGGCGGACAAATCCAGCATCGTTTGGAGCGCAATAGCTACACAGGTCGCGAGCAGTTTGCGACAAGATTCTGCACATCTTCCCGCTGGAACAGCGCCGTGAAAGGACTTGGCTTTGCCACTCGCGTTGAACTGGAAAACGCCGGCTTTCGTTTCAAGCCCGATCATCGCAGCTCAGTCTGTACAGCCTATACCCTCCTGAGACCCTGATCATGAAGCCGCAAAACACTTTCCCGCTCCCCGACAGAATGAAACATCTGCCGCGCGATCCGCGCGGTTTCCCTATTCCGGTGATCGTCACACGCGACAAGTCTGGTCGCCCGCATTTCACGATGAACGACGAGGCGATGCGCCAGCGGATCATTCGCGAGGATCGTTGCGCTATCTGCGGCGCGAAGCTATTGCGCGGGCGCTGGTCGGTGGGCGGCCCGTTGAGCGCGTTCCATCCTGATGGCCGATATAACGACACTCCGCTCCACTATGAATGCGCGAGCTACGCATTGCGGGTTTGTCCCTATCTGGCAATGCCCTCCTACTCCAAAAGGCTCGACACCAAGACAGCCGTCAATGCCGAGTTCAACGGCACGCTCATTGCAATCGATCCAACCATTCTCGACGCTCGCCCGGAGCTGTTCGTCGCTGTCATGCACATCGGCCAGACTTACTCGCCCGGCCCTGTCGGCCTCGGATATGTGATCCCCAAACGCCCCTATCGCCAAATCGAATACTGGCAACAGGGTGAGCGCCTTGATCCCGTCGCCGGCAAAGCTATCGCTGATCGCATTCTCGCGGATTTCCTTCGAGAGAACCCCCTACCATAATTTTTATAAAGGCATTTGCACTTGTTTTTATTTTAGTGTAGAGTATTTTTATTAATTCCGGCATTCGAGGTGTTTTTTATGATTCGCGATATCAGTCAGGAAATCGAACAGCATCTTGAAGCCCGCCTCTCGCGCCGGATGAAGGCCGAAGAACGGTATCTTACCCGGCTGGAACGGCGAGAAGCCGAGGCCGAAAAGCTGATCGGCGAACTATGCCGCAACGGCCAAACCATCCATTACATCAACGTGCGGAACATCAAAGGCGAGCTTACCGGAAAAACCCGTGAGTTTCCCGGCCCGCAGGGCTTCGGTGAAGCCGTTCATTTCCTGATCCGCAACAACTACGCCTGATGCCACCACTGGCGCAGGCCTCGAAAGGACGCCGCCATGAGCAATGAAGCCGCCACCGAAAGCACTCCCGCTCCAAAGCGGATGGGCCGGCCCTCTGTCGTGGCCGATGCCATCCCTCTGTTCGTTGAAGCCGTGCGAGCAGTCGAAGAGGGGTATGATGAGCTGTGGAGCAAAGAATGGGACGAGCGGATTGCCGGCAAAGCCATCTCGACTCGTGCTGCCTATGTCTCGAAGTACAGGACCGCGATCAAAGACGCGCTCGGAAGCCTTCATCCCTCGTTGCCCTACATCAAGATTCTGGACCGCACAGAGAACGAAGATCAGCGCCGCACCTACTCGTCCCATTCGAATGCTGGGCGACCCGGCACGCGCCGGGAGGCCATCGAGACCTTTGTCCGTCACGCGAAGCTTTTGAACGATGCCCGGCTCTCGGCCGTCAAAAGCGGCGGAAAAACCGAGCGGCAGGCTGATGCGATCTACAAGCGCGCGATCTCGAAGCTTTGGGACGCGGAGATCGGAGAATGGCGCGGGAACATCGAACCGAGCACGATCCTCTCCACCACGACCCGCTATCGAAACGCGCTGCGCGAGGCCGCCATCGCGGACGATCTCACTCTTTCGTTGATCATCGCGCCAGAGGATGTGCAGAAGGCCGTTTCGAGTGCCTATCGCGAATCCGTGATTGAACAGCACAACGAGCTAATCGCCATTCCGCATTGGTTCGATTTGGTGGAGGCCGCAAAGGCGGCCCTGCCGAAGACGGACGCGAGCTGGTCTACACTCCAGCAGGAGGCGCAGAAAGTCGCCGAGGCGGCCACACGGGCCGAACTCGCACGCTATGGCGCTGCACTCGGACTTCTCACTGGCCGACGCCCTTATGAGGTTTTCTGCCAAGGCTCTATCGCGCCTGCGCCCCTTGCATTGGAAGGTGTTGCAGGACGCGGCTACGAGAGCTGGCGCGTAATCTTCTCAGGGCAGGCCAAGACCAGAGGCCGCGACGGAACGCAGTTCGATCAGCCTTTCCCGATCCCGACCCTGACACATGCGAAGGACATCGTGTTCGCTTGGACCGTTCTTCGGTTGAGTGCAGAGGGGCAGGTCTGGCGGAAGATGACCAATCAGGAGTTCGCGAGCGATCTCCTGCGTGTGCCTAACCCGAATGCCATCTATCCTGCCATCCGAGAGGAATTGTTCGGCCCGTTCTGGCCTAAACCTTCCCTGAATGACAGCAAGAACGCCATGGAAGGAAAGCGACTGACGGCCAACAATGTGCGCGCACTCTATGCGGAGATCGCAGACAACTTCTTCCGCCCGAAATCCAAATCGAAGGCGGCTTTCATCGCGGATGTCCTCGGGCACACGGAAAAGGACATCGAGACGGCATCCGCTTACATGAAATACTACCTGCCCGACCAGAAGTCGGCAGGCCCCGGCAAACGGGTGAAAGGCCGTCTCTCTCACAAGATCGCCGAGCAGCTCGATGCGAAGGGCCTGCCTCATGAGCGGCCTGATCACGAGATCGCCGAAGAGGCGTGATCCGGTGTCTTTCCATGGCTTGTATGGCCGCCCTCTCTTTGTAAGCAGGCCGCTTCTCGATCATGATGGTCTTGACGCGTGGGTAAAGGCAAACGGCTTTCTGGAGCCTCTTCCGGCACGCACTTTTCATGTGACCGTCGCTCTCAGCCGGATACCAATCCGGCAAGAGCTTCCAGAGCGCGATTCCAACGATCTTATCGTCAGAGCAGGGCAGCGACGACGCGTCGTCTGCTTTGGCGGTGTTTTTGCCTTAACTTTCGGGTGCGTGGCGCTCAATCGCCGCCATGCAGAATTTCGCCGGGTTGGGGCGAGCTGGGATCATCCAAGTTACCAGCCCCATATCTCTTTTGCCATTGATGACGGCCGAGACTTGTCCATGTCCAGCCTCACACCGTATCGCGGCCGCCTCCATTTTGGGCCTGAATCTTACAAAGAACCGTTTGCTGATATAGCTTCACTTGCGACGCAAAGAAAACTTATGTACAAATAGCTCATTCGATTGTGTTCTAGGCACGTTAGATCGATAGGGAGATCGGCCCTACACGACCCTTCTAGGGTGGAAATTGCCTCTGGCACGGTAAATCCGATCACTTAAACGCTCCGCTTTGCGGAGCGTTTTGTTTTGAACTGACCTCCCGTTCCTCCAACGCATCCGACAGCCGCGTTCGATCATACGCGCCCCACAGATAGATCGGCCCCACGCCAAGCGACATGACCGCTAGCTGTAGCGGCTTGCCAACATAAGCGCCTCTGCTCGCAAACATCGGCATTTTCTGCTCGAATTATCTGACAATGGAGCGGGCGTCGTGCTCACGCTCTTTGCCAATGTGCTCGCAAACATCCGGGTCTGCTTGCAAACATCCGCCACGTGCTCAGATTAATTGCCAGCGACGGCATGGTCAAACCGGGACGCCTGCCTGTCGTAGTTGCTCGGTCAGCTGACGGGAATATTCGGGATCAAGGGTGCCCGCCAGGAAGGCGCGGATATCCGACGGCCGAGCATTGAGGTGCGTGACCAGAGCCGTCGCATCGTAACCATTTCGGGTCAACGTCGGTTCGAGATCGTCGATGGCGCGGGACAGGACCTGCTCGACGATTTCGGCGGTAACCGGCTTGGCGCCGAGGCGAAAGCCCTGCTCGAATGCGAGGGTGAGATGCATCTCGATCTGAAGCGGCGTGCGCAAACGTTCGGCGATGAGGTCGATGGCTTCTTCCTCGAGGAGTTCGCCAACCTTTACGCCTTCGGCCGCACAGGCGCCAAGCAGCCAGGCAACATAGTCGCGGCGCGCGGAGCCGATCCCCTCGTAGTCAAAAATGGTCGTGCGGTAGCCAATCTCCTCCATTTGCGGCCGGCGCAGATCATTGCGCAACCGGGGATGCCCGACAAGAAGTACGGAAAGGAGCACGCCGGCGTCGGCGACCACCTCCATCAGTCGCTTCAGGCCGGTTAAGGTCTTGTGGTGCAGGTCATGGGCCTCGTCGACCACGAGGACGATCGGCCGTTTGCCTTTTTTCATGATGTCGCGCAGGTCGCGCTCCCGGCGCTCGGCCTGCTTGGGGATCTTGACCTGCGCACGATCGCCGGGAGACAAGTCGTAGAACAGGGCTTCAATGAGCGATGGCAGCGAAGTGCGCCGCTTGTCGACCGCCAGCGATTTGGCGAGTGCGACCTTGCCGGCTTTGGTGAGTTCGGCCTCGATGCGGCGCAAAAGGTGGGTTTTCCCCGAACCGACCAGGCCGGAGACCACGACAAGCCGACCGGTCTGGACGGCCGCACACACCTCGCGGATGATCGTGCGCTGATGCTCGGTCTCAAAGTTGCCGGCCCCTTGGAAAGGCCGGTCGAGGCCGTAACTGGATTGAACGTCAGCGAGCATCATTCTTCCTTTCTTCGCGCCTGGAAGCGTTCGCGGATACGGGCCGCGATCATCTTTTTGTCGAGTGTTTCTCCAAGCAGTTCATTGATGAAGGCGCGGTCACCGGCATTCATCGCGCCGATCGGCCGGCCGAGCTGGTCGGCGATGGCCCCACGGGCTGCGAGGCCATTTGGATAAGCGGTCTCTATTGCGGGTTCCGGAAACGGTGTCCGCCGTACACTCAGCCCAGCCGTGGTCGGGGGCAGCGAAGGCAATGGACGATCCCCGCCGGTGACCGCGGCGCGGGGGAGCCCAAGTTGGTCTGCCAGGCGCACCACCTTGTCGAGCCGCTCTTCGAGCTTGCTCTTCTGGTATTTGCGATAGCGAAAGAGGGGAACCGCCCCGCGCGAAGGTTGGAATGGACCGAAGCGCTTGCCCTCATGCTCGACGAACAGTTCCTGATCGAACAGGCCCCAGAGCAAGGTCACCGTTTCGCCGGCAAGTTCGGGCTCGACCTCATAGGATGCGCCTTCGACCGATACGGTCGCGTCTCCAGCAACCGTCCGTCGTTCCGGTTCGCGCGCAAAGGCGCAGAACCGCTCCCAGGAGCACATCGCCCGCACCCCGTCAGGAGGAAGATGCCGCAGCCAATCCTCGATGCGTGCATGAGACTCTGTGCGATGGTCGCCGTTATTGTAGGTGACCAAGGCGCGCCTGAGCCAAAGGTTGGCTTC
>NZ_JBKFEY010000054.1:0-2500 GCF_046507575.1 Pontitalea aquivivens
CCTTCAGGTTATGAGCCTGACGAGCTACCGGGCTGCTCCACCCCGCGCTGTTTTTTTTATCGTTTGAGAGAGGATTTGATCGCTTCTTTCTAGGTTTGGCGGTGACCTACTCTCCCACGTCTTGAGACGCAGTACCATTGGCGCGACGGCACTTAACTGCCGGGTTCGGAATGGGACCGGGTGTTTTGCTCGTGCTATTACCACCAAACCGAGGAAGGAGCGATGTCCAAGTCGCGTACATTATTTGTGTATACTTGCTTTTTCCGGTATGAGATATTCTTCTACTGGATCAAATCAAGCCAATCGGGCAATTAGTACCGGTCAACTGAACGCATTGCTGCGCTTACATCTCCGGCCTATCGACGTGGTGGTCTTCCACGGCCCTCAAGGGATACCTAGTTTTGAAGGGGGCTTCACGCTTAGATGCCTTCAGCGTTTATCCTGTCCGGACATAGCTACCCTGCACTGCCGTTGGCACGACAACAGGTCCACCAGTGGTCCGTTCACCCCGGTCCTCTCGTACTAGGGGCAACTCTTCTCAAGTATCCTACACCCACGGCAGATAGGGACCGAACTGTCTCACGACGTTCTAAACCCAGCTCACGTACCTCTTTAAATGGCGAACAGCCATACCCTTGGGACCTGCTCCAGCCCCAGGATGAGATGAGCCGACATCGAGGTGCCAAACGATGCCGTCGATATGGACTCTTGGGCATCATCAGCCTGTTATCCCCAGCGTACCTTTTATCCGTTGAGCGATGGCCCTTCCACTCGGGACCACCGGATCACTATGGCCGACTTTCGTCTCTGCTCGACTTGTCAGTCTTGCAGTCAGGCTGGCTTTTGCCATTGCACTCAACGAGCGATTTCCGACCGCTCTGAGCCAACCTTCGCGCGCCTCCGTTACTCTTTGGGAGGCGACCGCCCCAGTCAAACTACCCACCACGCAGGGTCCCGGATCCGGATAACGGACCGCGGTTAGACATCAAGAGTGCGAAGGGTGGTATCTCAAGGGAGGCTCCGCCGGAACTGGCGTCCCGGTTTCAAAGCCTACCACCTATCCTGCACATCACAATCCTGATGCCAGTGCGAAGCTATAGTAAAGGTGCATGGGGTCTTTCCGTCTAACCGCGGGTAGTGTGCATCTTGACACACAGTTCAATTTCGCTGAGTCCACGTTTGAGACAGCGGGGAGATCGTTACGCCATTCGTGCAGGTCGGAACTTACCCGACAAGGAATTTCGCTACCTTAGGACCGTTATAGTTACGGCCGCCGTTTACTGGGGCTTCAATTCGGAGCTTGCACCCCTCCTTTTAACCTTCCAGCACCGGGCAGGCGTCAGACTGTATACGTCGCCTTACGGCTTCGCACAGCCCTGTGTTTTAAGTAAACAGTCGCCACCCCCTGGTCTGTGCCCCCGGCCCATAGTTGCCTACGAACCGGGCCTCCTTCTCGCGAACTTACGGAGGCATTTTGCCGAGTTCCTTAAACGTGGTTCTCTCAAGCGCCTTGGTATACTCTACCAGTCCACCTGTGTCGGTTTCGGGTACGGTCTTGTGGAGGGCTATTTCCAGGGACCCCGCAGCTGCCAGATCAATCCGATAAGATCTGACAACAGTAAGGATCCGTCACTTCCTCCTGGCCCAGGAATATTAACCTGGTTCCCATCGACTACGCCTTTCGGCCTCGCCTTAGGGGCCGGCTTACCCTGCTCAGATTAGCTTTAAGCAGGAACCCTTGGACTTTCGGCGACAGGGTCTCTCACCCTGTTTGTCGCTACTCATGTCAACATTCTCGCTTCTGATCACTCCACCGGCTGCCTCACGGCCCGGCTTCACAGTCAGAACATTGCCTCCAATACTCCCGAGGGAGGTAAGGAGGCAGCGTTCTATATCACAGAACGCTCCGCTACCACGCACATTGCTGTGCATCCAAAGCTTCGGCTCGTGGCTTGAGCCCCGTTACATCTTCGCCGCAGGATCTCTTGATTAGACCAGTGAGCTGTTACGCTATCTTTAAAGGATGGCTGCTTCTAAGCCAACCTCCTGGTTGTTTTGGAAATCCCACATGCTTTCCCACTTAGCCACGAATTGGGGGCCTTAGCTGTTGGTCAGGGTTGTTTCCCTCTTCACGACGGACGTTAGCACCCGCCGTGTGTCTCCCGGATAGTACTCTGCGGTATTCGGAGTTTGGTTAGGCTCAGTAAGTCTGTGGGACCCCATCACCCATCCAGTGCTCTACCCCCGCAGGTATTCGTCCGAGGCGCTACCTAAATAGCTTTCGCGGAGAACCAGCTATCTCCAGATTTGATTGGCCTTTCACCCCTAGCCACAAGTCATCCGGACCCTTTTCAACGGGTGTCGGTTCGGACCTCCAGTTGGTGTTACCCAACCTTCATCCTGCTCATGGCTAGATCATCTGGTTTCGGGTCTGATCCCACGAACTCATGCGCCCTTTTAAGACTCGCTTTCGCTGCGCCTACACCTACCGGCTTAAGCT
>NZ_JBKFEY010000055.1:0-5556 GCF_046507575.1 Pontitalea aquivivens
GTTCTGACACGAAAGCCTCCGGTTTCAGACGCGGTCTCACGATAAAGGGCGATGATCATGCCGACAATCACCGAGCTGCGCACCCGACGCGAGGCGCTGGCGGCGCAGCGCGCCTCGGGCGTCGCCCGCGTCAGCTATGACGGCAAGACGGTGGATTATCGCAGCGTTGCGGAGATCGATCGGGCGATCGAGGCGCTGGAGCGCGAGATCGCGGTGGCCGAGGGGCGGCGCATCGTGCGTCAGATCCGGGTCACGACGGCAAAGGGGCTGTGATCCATGGCGCTGTTCGACCTGTTCCGCCGTCCGAAGCCGGGCGGCCCCGAGGCCGTGCGTGCCCGGCTCGAAGGGGCGATGGCCAAGCGCCGTCTGCGCGGCTGGAATCCGCCTCTGGAGAACATCAACGCCCTGGTGGCCTCGGGCGGGCCGCGGCTCTTGGCCCGGGCGCGGGAACTCGTGGTGACGAATGGTTATGCGGCGAATGCCTGCGAGGCCTTTGCCGCGAACCTGGTGGGGGACGGGATCAAGCCCTCGTCCCTGATTGAAGACGCTGATCTGCGCGACCGGGTCCAGAAGCTCTGGCTCGCCTGGACCGACGAGGCCGATTCCGATGGTCTGACCGATTTCTACGGCCTGCAGGCGATGGTCGCGCGCGAGATGTTCGTCGCGGGCGAATGTTTCGTGCGGTTGCGGCCCCGCCGAGCCGAGGATGGGCTGCTGGTGCCGCTGCAGTTGCAGCTTCTGCAATCCGAGATGCTGCCCTTCGAGAAAACGGAAACTGCGCCGAATGGTAACCGAATCCGCTGCGGGATCGAGTTCGACGGGATCGGGCGGCGTGTGGCCTATCACTTTCGCCGCCGTCATCCGGGCGACAGCACAGATCAGCGGGTGGCGGTGCCAGACACGGTCCGCATCGCGGCCGAGGACGTGCTGCACATCTACCGCCCGCTCGATGCGGGCCAGATCCGCGGCCTGCCGCATGTGGCCCCGGCGATGGTGCGGCTGTTTCTGCTCGATCAGTATGACGATGCGGAACTCGACCGGAAGAAGACGGCTGCGATGTTCGCGGGCTTCATCACCAAGACCGCGCCGGAAGAGCCGATGCTGGGCGAGGGGGCGGCCGATCTGGATGGCGCCGCGATTGCCAGCCTTGAGCCCGGCACGATGCAGGTGCTGTTGCCGGGCGAGGACGTGAAGTTCTCCAGCCCCGCCGATGTGGGCGGCGGCTATGAGGCCTTCCAATACCGCACGTTGCTTGCCGTGTCGGCGTCCCTCGGGCTGCCCTATCACCTGGTGACCGGCGATGTGCGGCAGGCGAACTATTCGTCCTTGCGCGCGGAACTCGTCGAATTCCGCCGCCGCGTTCAGCAACTGCAGCATGGCGTTCTGGCCCATCAGCTTTGCCGCCCGGTCTGGCGGCGCTGGCTGGACACAGCAGTTCTGGCGGGGGCGCTCGCGATCGACGATCCGGCCACCGCGCGTGCCGTGCAATGGATCCCGCCGCGTTGGGACTGGGTCGATCCGCTGAAGGACATCCAGGCGCAGGTGCTGGCGATGGAGACGGGCATCACCTCGCGGCGCAAGGTGGTCGAGGCCACTGGCTATGATGTCGAGGAGGTCGATCGCGAGAATGCGGCGGATGCGGCCCGGGCCGGGGCACTGGGTCTGCGCTACCGCACGAGCCCCGGCGAGACGCAGGGCGCACGGGCAACACCCACCGCCCGACCCGAGCCCGGCAAGGACGGGGACGCGGCCGATGCCGACGGCGCAGACGCCGATCCCGAACAGGAGTGAAGAGATGAAGAGCTGGTACAGGATCCGCGCCCGGGCGAGCGGCGCGACGGGATCGCGCACGGAAGTGCTGATCTATGACGAGATCGGCGCCTATGGCGTCACCGCAAAGGGCTTTCTGGCGGAACTCGGCGCACTGCCGGATGACGCGGCAATTGACCTGCGCATCAACAGCCCGGGCGGGTCGGTGTTCGATGCGGTGGCGATCTACAATGCGCTGAAGCGCCACCCGGGCGACATCACCGTCTGGATCGATGGTATCGCGGCTTCGGCGGCGAGCTACATCGCGATGGCCGGCGATCGGGTGATCATGCCGGAAAACGCCTTCCTGATGATCCATGACCCGTCGGGGCTGGTGATGGGCACGGCCGAGGACATGCGGGCGACGGCCGAGGCGCTCGACAAGGTGAAGGGCAGTCTCATTCAGGGCTATGCCGCCAAATCCGGCAAACCGGATGACGAGATCGCCGCGCTGATGGCGGCAGAAACCTGGCTCGATGCGAAGGATGCGCTGGATCTTGGCCTGATCGATCAGATCGCCGCACCCGTGAAACTCGCCGCATCCTTCGACGTCACGCGGTTCCGCAAGGCGCCGCCGAACCTTGTCGAGGCCGTTGCGGAAACCGGTGGAGATGCCAACGGTTTTGACAGGGCAGGCGGAGTTGACGCTGATGCAGGCGATGCAGACGGGTCTGATGGGGATGTTGGAAACCCCAACACCCCCTCTGGTGACAGCGCGGGGACCAACGGCGACCCATCGCAGGCGCCGCCGCAGGGCGCCGAGGCGGGTGTTTCCGCCGGGAACACCCGGCCGGTTCCCGCGGCTCCGGGCAGCAGTGTTGCCGCCACCAACGCGGCGCCTGACGCCAGTGCGATCCGCGCCGAGGCCATCGCCCATGCCCGGGCGGTGATCGACCTCTGTCGCCTGGCGAGCCAGCCACAGATGGCAGGCCGGTTTCTCGAGGAGGAGGTCAGCCTCGATGCGGTGCGCGCCCAGCTTCTCGAGATGCGGGCCGAAACGACGCCCGACATCACCGGCACACATGCCCAGCCCGGGCGGGGTGTCCCCACCAATCCCTGGGGCGAGGTGATCGCCCGTACCTTCCGTCAAACCAAAGGATGATTCCCCATGACCACGCTCACCGAAGGCAAACACGCCGGCGGCTTTCTCGTCTGGGAAGCGCTGCGCGACTATACCCGCGAAACCGTGACCCTCGCGGCGGGCACGCTCGAACCCGGAACCGTGCTGGGCCGCATCACCGCCTCGGGCAAATATGCCGCCCATGACACGGCGGCGGTCGATGGCACCGAAACCGCCGCGGCGATCCTCTGGGGCCGATGCGATGCCACGGGCGGCGAGGTGCCGGTCGTCGCGCTGGTGCGCGGCCCGGCCATCGTCAATCGCCACGATCTGGTCTTTGCCGGCACCCCGACCGAGGCCGAGATCGCCGCCGCCCATGCCGCCCTGCTGGCGGCCGGCATCCTCGTGCGCTGAGCCCCAAACCTCTCAATCCGATCTTTCAGGAGGCATCCACACATGGCCACCATGGACATTTTCGAAGGCGATGCCTTCTCGATCATTGAGCTCACCCGGGCTCTGGAGAACATCCCCTTCAAGCCCGCGATCCTGTCGGGCGCGGGGCTCTTCGCCAATCGCGGCGTGCGCGCACGCACGGTGATGATCGAGAGCCGTGACGGCACGCTCTCGCTGATCCCGTTCTCGGAACGCGGCTCGGCTTATGAACAACAGGTGCCCGAACGGCGCGATCTGCGGGCCTTCGTCTGCCGCCAGTTCAAGAAGCAGGACGTGCTCTGGGCCTCGGAAATCCAGGGGATCCGCGACTTCGGCTCGGAAACTGCTACCCAGCAGGTGCAGGCCGAGGTGGCGCGCAAGATGGCACGGCTCAGGAACGACGCGGAAGCGACCTTCGAGTTCCACCTCTTCAACGGCATCCAGGGCGTGGTTAAGGACCCGCGCGATGGAGCGACGGTGATCAATTACTACACCGAGTTCGGCATCACCCCGGCGACAGAGGTGGATTTCGACCTCGACAACGCGAGCCCAGCTTCGGGGGCGCTGCGGAAACGCTGCCAGGCGCTGATCGAAAGCGTGGAGGACAGTCTCGGCGGGCTGGCCGCCGGTGCGGTGCAGCTGCGTGCTGAATGCGGCTCGGCCTTCTTCTCCGATCTGGTGGCGCATAGAGAGGTGCGCGAGACCTATCTCAACACCGCCGCTGCGGCCGATCTGCGGGGCAGGGTGGGCGAGGAGGTCAGCTTCGGCGGCATCACCTTCCGCCGCTACCGTGGGGGCCTGGGCTTCGGCGTGCCGACCGACAAGGCGATCTTCTATCCCGAAGGCGTCGACGGGCTCTTCGAGATCTATTACGCCCCGGCGGACACCTTCGAGACGGTCAATACCCTTGGCCTGCCGCTCTATGCCCGGATGATCCCCGATCGCGACCGTGACGAATGGGTGCGCCTCGAGATCGAGTCGAACCCGCTGCCGATCTGCACCCGGCCCCAGGTGCTGCGTTCGGCACGGCGGACCTGATGACGGTCTTTGCCGCCGCGGTCGATCTGCTCTTCGCCGATCCCAACCTGTCGATTGCGATCTGGCATCGCGACGGCACGGGTCGGTTCACCCAAGCCCGCGGCATCCTGCGCCGCCCTGACGAAATTACCGAGTTCGGGGCGGCGCGTCTGATCTCGGAAACCACGCGCATTGACGTTCCGGTCAGCACCCTTCCCGAACCCCGACCGGGGCAGGAGATCGTGATCGGGGAGGAGACCTTCATCATCCAGGGCGAGCCGCGACGGGATCGGGAACGGCTCGTCTGGACGCTGGAACTGGTGCCGGCATGAAACTGACACTTGACATCGATCCGAACATCGGCGGCCTGCTGCAAGCCGAGATCGACGCGGGCGCGCGTGCCGTCTCGGGCGCGATCCGCGCGGCGGGGAACGGACTGAAGGCCAGCTGGCGCGGCCAGATCACCGGGGCTGGGCTCGGGGCAAGGCTCGCGAACACCATCCGCGCGACGCATTTCCCGAGCGGAAAGCCCAGCCTCAATGCCGCCGCCCTCGTCTGGTCGAAGGCCCCGGTCATTGTCGGGGCGCATGATACCGGGCCGCTGATCCGCTCGAAGGACGGGTTCTGGCTCGCGATCCCCACGGAAGCGGCGGGCAAATCCGCCAGGGGCGGCCGCACCAGCCCGGGCGACTGGGAGCGCCGCACGGGTCTGCGTCTGCGCTTCATCTATCGGCGGACGGGCCCAAGCCTTCTGGTTGCCGAAGGGCGGCTGAACACCAAGGGCAGGGCGGTGGCCTCCCGGTCGAAAACCGGCCGCGGTCTGACCACGGTGCCGATTTTCCTGCTCGTGCCGCAGGTCAAGCTGCCGAAGCGGCTGGACCTCGCGCGAGATGCCGAGCGGGCGGTGGATAGTGTGCTAGGGCGGATCGTGGCGGAATGGGGTGAGTGAGTGTCGGCCATTTTTTGGGCACCATGATCCTCGGTAGTACAGCCCGGAAACACCTGTCATGGCCCATTGGTTGCCAAAGGCGCCATGATGAAACTTTCAGGGACGGACCAGCCCGATGAACGGTGCTCCAAGAACTCCTTTGAGGCTGGTCTCGAACGCCGGGGAAACGATCTCCGGTCGGCGTGCCTGGGCACTTGTTTTCCTCTTCGGGTCTTGTCAATCGGCCGCCATCGTCATGTCGATCTGGATCATGAAAATGCCATCCTCGAGTGCTTGGACGGCAATCTGG
>NZ_JBKFEY010000056.1:0-5315 GCF_046507575.1 Pontitalea aquivivens
CAAATGTTTGATCGGTTGCATGAGAGTGCGCTCTGAACGTTATGGGGAATGTCCGCGAGGTATTCAGAGCACGCGCAGGCATCCACCGGCAGGGAAATTCGAAACTTCCTCGCAAATCGAGTGGTATCCACAAGAGAAAATTGGCGTCTTGATTGGTGACCTCCGTGGGCGGCTAGAGTTCTATGCTTAAGTATTGTGATGGCCATAAAGTATTATCGATAATATTCTAATGGTCGGGGTGATAATGATTTTTTTTCCTGTAGAAATAAAGTGTTAGTAGTCAGTTTGGTTGTGCGACTGAAAGTGACGGTTAAAGAGCAGGGGTAAGATGCATCAAAGCATTGAAAAGAAACGAGAAACGATTGGTGGTCTGAGGGTCGTCACTGTCATGTTTCGTGACAGACGAGGCGTTCGTGCCATCTCTGACTCGTTTCGCGCGCGCGAGATCGCCGCGCAGTCACTTTCAGTGCCCCTGACAGGCTTTTCAGTTGTTGCGCCTGCATCGTCACTTCCACGCACCCTTAATGCGTATGATCTCACCGATTTTGCGCGACGCCGAACGCGAAGGCGAGCGGCGCCATCCATCTGCAAGTTTTCCGCGGAGGAGCCTGTGGCTCTCTCCGCTTCGGCCGTGTTTGCGGTCAACCCGAACAAGCGCGGCACTCAAGCCGCAAAAAACGAAACCACCACAATGACCGAGCAGCGCCGCTGCGCAGCGGCGTAAAGAAGGAAGATCCATTATGGCAAAAGACCTGAACACCTCGAACCTGGGCCAGATCGTAGTGAATGGCGAAGAGATTTTCTTGGGCTTCGAGGACGTGGAAAAGGCGGCGGTTCTTCCAGCCGGTATTGATGGTGTGGTGCTCGACAATGTGTTGGTCGCGACTGGTGAAATGGTCGGGCTTTCGAGTCTGGGGGAAGTAGTAAAGCTGCCCAAGACGATGAAGGCTCGTGAAGCGTTCTTGAAGAAGTGGTCTGACAAGGCAGTCGAAAAGGCAAAGGCAAACAAAGGTATTTCTGCGACCTTGCTTGTCCTCCCTTTGGCGGCCTGTGGTGGCGGTGGTGGTGAGCCTGCGTTTGAAGTGCAGGTATCGAGCGCCGATGTGGTAAGTTTCCTCAACGCAACAGCAAAAATTACGATTGATATCGCAACCGGCGTTGCAACATTTACAAGTGGCGCCGCCATCGCATCGCAGACGGTGACTGACCTGAATGACAATGCGATTAGTATCGCTGATGGGCAAACGCTTGAGGTGACCGTTGATCAACTTCAAGACGCGTCCGTTTCCTCGGGTGCAAACACCGTTCAATTTCAGGGTGCTGGAGATCTCCGGATTGTGCTTCCGGAGAGCGCTGCGGGAAACAGTGTCGTTTCGGAGACTATTACTGTCAAGGTCGCATTGTCAGGGGGAGATCTGACGTTTGATCTTCCGAATGATGATAACGACACCATTGTCTTGTCTGCAAATTCAACAATTTCGCTTGGGGGCGGCAATATCGTCGTAGACGATGGTGTTGTGGATGCCCGCCTGGCAACGATCACTGGAGCGAATACGATTGGTGACGTTCTTGTTGCTTCGGAATTGATCCTGACAAAGGCGCAGTACGATTTGATTGCAGGCGATGTATCGACCTCTGCTTCTGGTAAGCTGACTGTTTTTGTAGAGACCCTAGCGGGGGCGCGTGAGGTTAACGCCGACTATAGTACAAAGATCCATGCTGACGTGACTCTCACGTTGAAAGTGTCGAACAGCACGGATCTGGGAGCACTCACTGTTGATGAATTCCTCGAATTGAGGGGTCTTGTTGACGATCTGGATGGCGCTATTGCAGGCCGTGGCGTAACGTTTGACATCGTCGACACAGCAGACAATCTAATGCGCCTAAACGGCATCACCACGGAGTTTAGGACCGGGGTTGAAGCCATTTTGAATGCTGCTGACAGCGTGACTGTTACGGACCAGATTAATGCTGCTGAAAAAGCGCTTCTAGAGGGCCTCACGCCCGCAGTAACTTATCCGATTGCGGCGGATGAAATTGCGCCGACCGTAGCAATTACGGCAAACAAGGCTGCGCTTCTGGCGGGCGAAAATGCCGAGGTGATCTTTACCCTGTCAGAAACCTCCACGACGTTTGATGCTAATGATGTGGTTGTGGGCGGTGGCGCATCGCTGGTGTCGTGGCAGGGGCCTGATGAAACAGGCATTGCCAATGTCTATAAGGCAATTTTGGTGCCGCCGACGAGCTCGATCGGCACTGTCACGGTTCGCATTAACAGTCAGGCCTTCACCGATCTGGTTGGTAACTTTAACCTTGATGGCGCCGACGCCAACAACCTCGTTTCGCTTTCCATCAACACCTACACATTCGATGTGCAGGTTGACGGGACTGGTAAGGCGATATTCACTAACGTTTCGACCGGTACGGCTGCGGGCGACCTTGCGGCGGGCAATGTTACAATGGTGGTCAACAGTACGGATCCTGTGAATGGGGCCAACGTGACCTTCACCAAGGGTGGGCTGAGCGAGACGGTTAGTGGTGTGAAGTCGATCGAGTTGGCGAGTGGGCAGGTGCTTGAGGCAAGCGCTGGTGCGCTTGCGACGATACCCGTCACTTCGACCAATCCGTCAACCGCAGAGCTGATTATCACGCCCTCAACAATCGACGCAATTGGTGCTCTTAACCTTGTTGATTTTCACGGGACTGAGACGTTCAATTTTTCGGATAGCGCATCACACCTCCTCACCTATGCAGCCGCGAGTGCGGCGAACCGCACTGAGCTGCTAAACGCAAACTCGGTAGTTGAAAACGATGGAGACGCGGGAACGCTGTCGCTTGCTCAGTTTACTGAGCTTCGGGTACTGACCAGCGACGATAGCTGGTCGTATGACTTGCTTGATACCGCTTCGAATTTGTTTGGAGCGACTTCGCAAGTGCTAATCGGCGCTGGAACAGTTGAATTCTCTGACGCGTCAAACGTGACCCAGGCTAACCGTGTCTTGACTCTGAACAATACAGTGTCCGGAACTCTCTCGGTGTCTGATACAGCTGCAGAGCTTGCAGGGAGCTCGCTCGTTGGTAACGCCGCTGACGTGATTACTTTGACATCTGCTGCTACTGTTGCTCAGGCGCAGACGATTGCCGGTTATGCACCAACTACCCTGAACTGGGGCCCAGGGGTCACCGATAGCGCTTCTGAACTGTTGGCGAATGCCGCTTTGTTCAATGCAGGTTCGACCCCGCCCGGTGCGTTGAGCGCGGTGTCTGATGTTGCGGTAACGGGCAACAATGCCGGCGAATTGACGCTGGCAGAATACGCTTTGCTGAAAAACATCACCACGGGGTCAGACGCATGGGCGGCACCTTCTGGTAGCTATACGATCCGAGACACACCCCAAAACCTGGTTGCCCAAGCACTGGGTAGTGACGGTGTGACTGGTGGAACTGGCGTTAATGAAGACGACATTGGCGATATTCTCGCTAATGCTGACGCGATTAGCTTTGACGGGGTCCCGAACCTTACGCAATTCTCCGCTCTTTCTTCCTATTTCTCAGGTAACTTCGATCTCGATCTGGTCGTAAATAGCGCGTCAGCGCAAGAGATCGCCGATCTTAACAATATCATGTCTCAGACCACTGGGACTATTACGGCTGCTATTTCCGGAACAGCTGCAATACTTGACGATCTGGAACCCAACGGTGCGGGGCAGGGTTCAACAACAGCTCAGCAAGATCTTACGATCACGGTAAGTGATGCAGCGACCGTCGCGCAAGGAGCCACGATCTCTGCCGCAACACGTTTGACCAGCGCGGTCGACTTTGAAGGCGGCATTACCGATGGGTTTGCCAACTTGCGCAATGCCGACGGTGGTGTAGGTGGCATCAGTCCGAACCTTTCCATCATCGTCGGCCAAGATGCCTTTGTTCACATTACAGCGAATGATGGGGCGATCACCGCTGCCAATGCCGATGATATCAATGACATCAATGCAATTATTGCAGCGACAAAAGGCAATTTGACCGCCACGTTGCAGGGCTCAGCGACGCTGTTTGTCAACTTGACAACTGATACAGCGGATGAGGGTCTCAATCATCTGACACTCAACCTGACGGATACGACAGCGTCTGCCGCAGATCTCAACACATTGCTCACAAAAACAACTGTTGATGTGAATATCGCAAATGTCGACACCGTGACTGGTGAGTGGGCGGATATCTGGCAATTCTATCAGAATTGGGGTTCTGCCGGGGACAATTTCGACAACTTTGGCGTCACACGCATCAACCTTACCGGTGGCGCTACGGATGCAAGTACGACGGGCGGAAAGCCCATTGCCGATTGGTGGGTTCCGGCCGCTGGCACCCTCACCGTAGATGCTTCTGCCCTGACAGGCGGATTGACTTGGGGGGGAACTCCGGAGCTGGACGGTAAGTTCAACATCATTGGCAGTGGCCATAATGACAATCTTGTCGGTGGTGCAGGTGCTGATACGATCTCTGGCGGTCTTGGTGCCGACACAATTGACGGCGGTATCGGTAACGATAGCTTGACTGGTGGCGCAGGAGATGACCGGTTTGTGGTTGCTAGCGGTACTGACGCGGTAACTGACCTCGCAACAGGCGATGCGTTGGTCATAACGGCAGGTGCAACTGCGAACGCTACTGTAGCGGGCAACTTTGTTGCGACGTCGGCAACCAGCAACACATCTGGTACGGTGAATATCACCGGAACAGATGGTGCTGCTCATACGATTGATCTGTCGGATGCGACTGGTACCACTGGCTACACGGTTACGGGTGGTGATGGGAACGACAGTATCGTTGGGTCGGATTTTGCGGATCGACTGAGTGGTCTGAATGGCAACGACACGATTGTGATCGGTAACGTTGCAGACAGCGTTTATGGTGGCGGTGGCGACGATGTGGTGATGTCCAAAGACGGCGTCGATGTCCTGACTGGTGTTCTTGATGGCGGCCAAGGTGCTGCGGACAAGCTGATCTTGGATGACCAAGACAACATCAGTGGCGCTAGGGTATCTGAATTCGAGTTGTTGGAGCTCGACACCGCTGGCAAGGGTGCTGGCCTTGGCTCTGACGTGACGATGACGGTTGTACAGCACGAGGAGTTCTCGACGGTTACGGCTGGTGGGACGGCAGACCAGATCACGTTCTCTGCGGCTGGCGGAGCTGACACCATCAACGCGGCGGCTTCGATTGAGACCTATGTTCTGGCTGGTGTAACTGGTGAGGCGAACACTATCAACGTCAACGCTGGCAAGACATCCGTGAACATTACGGGTGCGGATTCACATGAT
>NZ_JBKFEY010000057.1:0-5187 GCF_046507575.1 Pontitalea aquivivens
AATTCGCCGCTTCTCATCGTCCTTCCCGGCAAGGCGCACAAATGTCGTCACGGTATCCCCGACGATGACAGCTTTAAGGTATTTGGCCGACGTCGACAGCAAGGCAGTACGGATCTGGAACCGCTCGCAGAATTGCACAATGGGCTTCGACATCAGCGCCGAAGTCATGACGCCATGTGCCACACGATCTGGATAATGGGTGTTAGCTCGCGCCCAAGCCCCATCCATGTGAATCGGATTGAAGCTCTGGATCGCATGAGCGAAGGCATCAATCGTTGCTCCGTCAATGACTTGAGTGCTCGATTCAGAGGCACCGAGGGTCAGCGATTCGTACGTTCCCGTCCAGTCACTCGTCATCGGATCACCCATGCAAGGAACCCTTCCGGCAGCCCAACAGCAGATTCTTTCACCCGCTTTCTGGGCATTCGGGGAAAGGACATATACTTGTCCGCCCACAATGAGATGCGCTTGAGCAAGGCGTCGCGCGCCGGTCCGAGACGACGCAAACCGTGTTCGTGCGGAGATTTGCGCGCTCCGCCGCACGTCTGAGTGCATCCGACCGCGGTTGGTTCAGTTTCTAGGTAGCTAGCCACGAATTTTCTCCTCACGATTGTGCCGCGCTGGGCTCGCGACCCCGACAGCGATTTCCTCTGCTCTTGCTCGCCCCTCGCCGATCGCGCGCCGATCGGCTCCGATGCCGCAGGGGTCGTTGCGGAAAGCCGTATCGGGCAGCTGAACTACGGCCATTCCACCCCATCGCTCGTTCGACGCACGAGCGCGCCGGACTGGAAGGTTTCCGGGTCTTCCGCCACCTCGGGCAACGGATCTCACCGGAACTGCGAGAATCCCGGCAGCCCGCAGACGCATGCTTGCATTTGCCCGATCAAGATGGCCTACATTGGCAAGCACGACCTCCACGTCATGGTGTCGAGCCGCTGCGGCAATGTAACCGTCGAAAACGGAAAAAATCGTGCAGGTGTCCTGCTCCTCTCCATTCCAAGACGTCTGCGTCAGCCACACCGTTGCGTCCTGCATGGCCAAGTCTATGCTTTGGCCGCGCCCGGAACGCTCCCGTTCGGCGATCATCGTGAGGACGGCATAGAGCGCAAAGATACCGCCGGTAATGTCACCGGCTGAGATACCAAGCTCCACCGGTGTCCCCTCAACTCGCGTCAGATCCATCAATCCGGACATCGCCTGCACGACGGTATCAAAGGCTGGCCGGCCTGGATGGCGGGAATCTGCGCCGAATCCGGATATGCCGCAGTATATAAGTCGCGGGTTCAATTCATCGAGGCGAGATGGCGGAAACCCAAGTTTCGCCAGCGATCCCGGCTTCATATTCTCGACGAGGACGTCCGCCTTGCGGACGAGGGCTGTGAACAGTTCCTTGTCGGCCGGATTCCCAAGATTAAGGCTGACGCTGCGCTTGCCACTGTTGCTCATCGCGAAGAAATAGCCGGTCCCTGTCTGGTGCGGCGACCAGGCGCGCGACTCCTCCCCAGCCAGCGGCTCAATCTTACGAACTTCGGCACCGAGCGACGACAAATGGCGCGCGGCGAGCGGCACCGTTGTATACTGGCCTATCTCCATGACCAACAATCCCTCGCAGGGCGCGCGGGGAATTGATGATTGGCGCAACGGCGTCTTGCATCGTGTTCCGAACTGGTCAGCGTCGGCATTGCCGCGCAGCGGAGCAGCTTCTGACTCCACGCCTGGCGTACGCGAGGCTTTCAGCGGCGTTCCTGCGATCAGTGCGCTGCGTTGCGTCGCGGGGTCGTGAAGCCGGCGGACCATCCGGCGATAGACGATGCTTGCATCGGTTTCGAACCGGGTGACTGAGATGATCGGCCCTGACGCCACGCCTCCTTCCGAGAAGGACCTGATACATTCCTCCACCGATTGGCTGCCGGTCCATCCGTTGACAACTGCATCGACCTCATCCACCCGGTCGAGGCGGTCCGCCAGCTTGACGAACGGACCTTCACGGGCAAGCTCCGGGCGCTCCATGAGATCGCATAGCTTCATCCAATGCTCGTCTTTTGCCGAGCGAAGCAGAACCCAGCCGTCTTTGGCGTGATAGGCATTCCAAGGCGCTAGCATCTGGTGACGGTTTTCGGCGCGTTGCGTATTCCTGTAACCGTAATGAAGCGGGAGGAAGGTGGCCAGCGAGTTGATGCCGCATTCATAGATTGACACGTCCAGCCGCTGAACGACGCCGTCGCGGTCCCGCACGCGCAGCGCGGCCAACACGCCGGCAGCAGCGTAGATTCCAGCATGAAACTCCAGCACCGGAACGTCGCTCAAGGACGGCCGCGCATCCGATAGTCCTGTGACCTCAGCAACGCCGCTGTAGGCCTGGATGATTTTTTCCGGCCAGCCTCGCTGCGCCGGTGCCTGTGAGCCGAAACTTGTAATTTCGCAGACGATTTCATCGCTACTCAACTTTTTCGCCACTGCTGAAAGGATCGGCCGATCCTGGTCGGAGGAAAGGAGCACCACGTCCGCCGCTTGAAGTACGCGGTCCACGTCGCCGTGCTCGGCATTGAGAGACAGGCTGCTTTTACCCGCCAGCAGGGTCGGGCGGCTCCTCCATTTGTTGAGGTCTCCGGCATCCTCCGGCTCAAGCACAATGACCGTAGCACCGGCTTGCGCCAAAAGAAGCCCACATGCGGCTAGAGCTCGGCGTTCGCCGATTTCCACCACAAGCACGCCGTCAAGCGCGGAATTGCCCACAACATCCTCCACGGCCTTAATTTCTTTTGGTGGAACAGGGTTCATTTTTAACAGACTACGTTTCTGTAGCGGCTTTGTCTACCCTTTCGTCATCGATTTGATGGTCTTGGGCTGTGCGCTCGGTTTTCGCCAGACGCCGCAAGCGCCTTCGCGGATGACGTCGTCGCCCTCGAAGATCCGGTTGGAGAGCCCGTTGTGGCTGACCGTAAGCCGGACTCCCTCGAGAGGGAGCGGTCAACGCCGTTGGTGTTACTCCCTTCGAAAGGGGTCGGTCATAATCGAATTCCGGGCCGATCAATCTCCAAACGTGGGTTGGGGCGACACCGTAGAACCCCGCCATGGGGCGTATGTCGGTCAATCAACATGACCGCTGTATACTTGAGACCTCTGAGCGCGTGTTTGGACTGACGTGTTAATCTGTGATTCGCTCAATCTGAACGATGGATTGGCGGGGATGCGAGGGACGTCGGCGCATTGGTTAGGCAAGGTTCAGTTTTGCCGTTGATCGTGGCTCTTTGGATGCGGTTGCCAAACTGATTGACTGGATGCCGGTCGAACAGGCCCTGGTGTGTTTTCTGTGCTGCGAAGGGCGAGCCTGCTCGGTCGCCAATGGCCCTACTCAAGGCGATGCTGCTCTCGATCTGGTACTGCGTCAAGCTTGCTGAGGCGCCAGACGACAGAGGATCGTTCCGACGGTTCTGCGGGTTCTCGGCTGCGGAGCCGACATCTGAACGAACGGCTTTCGTGCGTTTTTTCGCAAGGCCCTTGTGGCCCATTGAAAAGACCCGTTCGAGGAGATCACCCGTCAGCTCAAAGCCAACCCGATCCAGGTGAAGACCGGCACGCTTGTCGATGCGACGATTATCGTCTCGGCCAATGAAGACGACGATGAGAGCCGTTGAGTCAGCACAGGGCCGACCAGCAGTTCATAGCTTCAAAGCCCCATGTGGGTGCCGATGTCGAAACGGTCCTTGTCAAGGAGATCGCCATCACGCCCGCCAACATCAACGACGGCAAGTCCGTCCTGATGCTCTGCCCGACAATCCCGGCAAGGTTTTTGCCGACAGCGCCTATCGCGGCAACCATTTCGGCGAAGCGGTGCGCGCCAAGGGTGGAACGCCACGCGTCGCCACCTGCATGTGAGGACGGGACGAGGCTGAAACGTTTAGGCGGCTCAAAGCCTGGAACCGGCCGATCACCGCGTTCGTGGTCGGATCGAGAAGATCTTCGGCACATGGAAACGAAGCTACGGCCTTCGTCGGATGGGATGGCGCGGGCTTACCAAGGCGGTCAAAATTCGCTCACCGCCATTGCCTACGACATAAAACGCAGTTTGAAGGTAATCCACCATGGCTAGATAGCGGGAAAAGGCCACCCTAACTCTCACAGGAGAGGGTCACAAGCCAGCCGACGATGTTGGCGCTGATCTCTTTGCGCCCTTTAACCTCGAATCCGAAAAGTTCAAACAAAACTAAACGAATAATGCTTACCGCACACAGGTCTCTACTTTGCGGTTGCGCTGGACGTGGCTCCGCACTCTTGTGAAGCTCACTTTATCCAACGCTCCTTGAGCTTAGCGCGATGCCACTTTGAACGATAACCGCGTATAAGTTGTCTTGGGAAGTCGACTTCGGCATCCAGCACAGCCGCAGCACCCCAAGCCCAATTTGGATCGACAAGCATCGTCCGGGCAAGGGCAACAAAATCGGCGTCCCCCCGAGCAATGATGTTTTCTGCGTGGTGCGGGTCGAAGATCATGCCCATAGCCATGGTCGGAACCCCCGACTCGCGCCGTATCTGGGAAGAGAATTCGACCTGATGTCCCTCCCCTAGAGTGATCTCCTGATTGAGCGAAAGCCCGCCAGACGACACGGCGATCACGTCGCATCCCAATTCCTTCAGTTTGCGGCTGAAGACGACCGACTGCTCCGGGTCCCAACCACCCTCTACCCAGTCAGTCGCTGAAATGCGAACTGAGATCGGAAGGTCTGGTGGCCAAGCCTCGCGAACCGCTTTGAACACCTGCAGCGGATAGCGCATTCGATTCTCGAGGTTTCCGCCAAATTCGTCATTGCGCTCATTGCTGAGTGGCGACAAAAACTGGTGCATCAGATATCCATGGGCGGCTACGAATTCTAGAAGTTGCGCTCCGCTGCGTGCCGCCCTCCGCGTCGCTTCAACATGGGCGTCGAGAATCCGCCGCATACCGTCCTCGTCGAGCGCCTCAGGGGCTGGCCAGCCCGGCGCTCGCGGCTGCGCGGAGCAACTCACCGTTGGCCATGGCTCTTCATATGGGCGAAGAAATTCAGGAGCTCGCGACCCGCCACCCCCGGCGGCTGGAATTCGCGTGGAACCCTTTCGACCGGCGTGGCTGATTTGAACGCCGAAATGGGCCGATCCATACGCTTTGCAGAATTTCACGACGCGCTCCAGCGCGCGCTCATTTTCGTC
>NZ_JBKFEY010000058.1:0-5185 GCF_046507575.1 Pontitalea aquivivens
GCTATTTCAGCACGCTCGTTTCAATTCATGCACAGGGAAATGCTACCGAGCACTCCTATCGCGCGGCGTTGCAAAGCCTTTTTGATAGCATCGACCCTGCGGTCAAGTCGCAGAACGAACCAAAACGCCTTACAGATGTGGGCGCAGTCGCAGATGAGAAGGGGCAGAAAGGGTAAGCGCATGCTGAAATGGATTGGGCGCATCCTTCTGATCACCATTCTCGGGGGCTTCAGTTTCGAGGCCTATCAGATGTATCGAGGCGGATATTTCAGTCTCCCAGACTTGGCTGATGACGAATACCCGATTTCCTTTCGAAGCGGGTTTCGGGCCATTGTTCCGCTTCCAGAAGATCTCAGACATTCGGCGCCCACCTCAAAGTTTTTGCGGCGGCTGGCTTGGGAATATCCAGATAGGCAGTATCTTGGTATTCCTGTGAATGTGCCGAGTTGGTTCGAGGACAAATGGTCCAAGTGCATATCCGGAAATCAAGCCGAAAATGTGGAACTAAAGGCGCAAATCGAACAGGGTATGACCGATAAACTGCGCAATGATCTGGTTGGTGCGCGTCTGGATGCGGTGTGCGGATTTGAACTTGATGATGGCTCCTTTCGACTTCGCGGTTATATTTTCTCGGTGCCGAAGCTATGATAGATTGGGGCGGCGGTGAGCCGCCCCCTTGCCCACGCCTCACTCAACAAACCGATACCGCCCCTTGGCCTCTTCCAGCTTGTTCGCAGCACGCTCAGGGTCGGCCCTGACGGCCTCCTTCAGCCTCAGCCCCAATCCTGCCATGTGATCGGCCAACCGGGCCTCTGGCACCCCTTCCAGCGCCGCCAGTGTGGTGGCGTTGCCGGTCAGGAGCGCCATGATCAGCCGGATATGATCTTCGCGGTGCACATGCTTGACCTTCTGCGGGTCCAGATAGCTGCGCATTTCGGTCAGGTCGCCCTCGGCCGCCTCTGAAACCAGTTCCCAGATCGGATGATCGGGCCAGCGGGCGCGGTTCGTGTCGGTGGGGTCGGGTTCGCAGTAGCGGATTTTCTGCATGGCTTCGGTCACCACATCGCCAAAGAGCGCGTCAAACTCGGCCCATTGCCGGATCTGCCAGCGGTCTTTCAATAGCGCCTTGCCCGCCCGGATCTCGATGCGCCAAACTTGGCTTGCGGCGCGGTCTTCGGGATCGAGCGGGGGCAGACCATCACGCTCAAGGTTGGCATTCCAGATATCCCACCAGATCGGCTTGCGATGGTCGATCACCTCGCGGCGCTTGTCGTAGACGATTACCTGCCGCCCCGGCATCTTACCCACGGTGACCGAGGTAAACCGCCCGGATTTTCCATTGCTGCGCCGGTCTTCCTCCTCTTCAAAGGTTTGGTAATCGGCGCGGTTTGTGTGGCTGTGGATCACGAAATTCTCCGGCACCAGATTGAACCCCGGCGCCAATACGTCCACGCAGAAATCGGCGCGCGCGATGCTGACCTGATGCGCACCGTAACGAATGCCAAGGCGCTCAAGGGTCTTGTCGATATAGGCGCGGGCATAGCCCAAACCCTGTGTTGCCAGAAGGGTAGAGCCGATATTGAGCCGAATGCCCCACGGGTCTTTGGCATTCGGCTTCTTGAAGAACCATGTCATGTCCAGCGGCCCGCCTTTGAGAATGAAGCGATAGCCGTTGCCCCCATGGTTCGACAGGCTGAACTCGGCGCCGCCATAGCTGATAAGCACGGGCGCGCGGGTTTCCTCTGCCTTATCTCGTTCGGCATCGAGATAATCGAAGAGGTCCGGGGGGATGTTGGCCTGTATGGACAGGGTGAGGGTGTCAAAGCCTTGGTGGATGATACGCATTTGCGGGCTGTCTCCTGTGGGAACGGTATTTCCAGAGGGGGGTGCTCTACAATCACCCCCCTCTTGCGGCGGCGCCGCGTTTCCTGAGTGAGGTTTGAGAAGGGGCGGGCGCTGGCGCGCCCTTCAAAGGTGCCTCCGGCGGGGCAGCTTTGGTTTTGGGGCCGGGCAGGACTGCCCGGCTCGGCTGCCATCAGGGCGCAGTCGCGGCCTTGCGGGAAATCCATGCTTCCGCGCGCTCGGCACATTTCGCCACGTTCAGAAGATCATTGTGAGAGAATGAGCTGGTCGATTTCCAATCGCCTTCGTTGGTCTTGTAGGACCGGGCGATATCGACAGAATAGAACCCGTCATTTTCCCAGATCGTTGCGGTGATCAGACCGATTTTCAGCTTGTAAGCCGGTTGATTTGCCATGGTGATAACTCCTGTCCTGGCATTGCTGGCAGACATGGAAAGGGCGCGAGGTGGCGACACCCCGCACCCCTGTGGAAGCCTTCCGGCCCCAAAATCCCGCGCGGTGCTGCCAACCACGGCGCGGGCAAAACTGGATTATTGGGAGGTATGCGCCCGGCGGCGGGCTTCGACCCAGTCGAACAACTCGCGGCGGCGATAGCGCACCGAGCGGCCAAACTTGTAGAACTGCGGCCCCGCGCCGGTCACGCGCCATTTCTGGATCGTGCGCACGCTTTGGCAAAGAAAGTCCGCCGCTTCGGTTTCGGGGATGAACTTCTCCCAAAAGCTGGCGTCGTTTTTGCCCTCTAGGGGCTGTGTGCAGTGCAGGCTCATCGCTCTATTCCTCGTCTTGCTGCATTCGATGGCGACAGGATTGGAGCGACAGATGGCGTATTGCACGCCTATTCGCTGGCAAATTAAACGTCGATTTTTGAAGTGTTTTTTGCCAGTATTCTCGCCTTGACGGTTTTTATGTGCTTTTTCATCGCGTTCAGGACGCTGTGTCGCGGGGTGCCGGGCGAAAGCTTCCCAAAAGCCGAGACACAGAACCGGGCGGCGTCTGAGATCGGCTCGCCTTCCGCCGTCATGTCTCGGGTGAACGGGCGCCCAAGTGTCTCGGTCCAAAGCATTTCGACGTTGCTGATCCACATGCGCAAAGCATGGTCTTCCTTTGTGCGCCGACCGTCTGGGAGGTCCGCTTCGGCACTGATCGCCATGCTTTCCAATGCATCGACCAGATGCGCGAGTTCAGAAAGATCAAGGATGGCCTGTGCTGAAGTTCCATCATCCTGAAGAATGGAAATAACCGGCAAGCCGGTCAGAATGTGTTGCCCCTTCAAGCTTGCGCTTTCCGCTTTGACTACTTGTGCTGCAAGCGCATCCGCTGCGGGCATGGGTAGCGCTGCCAAAGCGGCTTTCAAACCGGAAGCCGATGTTGCAACGGTTCGCAGGGCTTTGGCCGATGCGCCGCGCGTGGGGTGGCCCGCTGTGGCGCCACCATACCATCGCCAGATCGCAGCGGCATCTTCGAGGCAAGAGGCAATTTCTGGCTGCATCCCGATGGGGATGTGAAATTCACAACAGAGGCTGGCAAGGTCCGCTTCGGAATAGGTTGGGCGATAGTGATGGGCGGGAACAACAGGCATTGGAGCAACTCCGGGTTGCGGCACTCTTCCTGCACCGCACGCCGGATGCAACCCTGACAGGGGGCGTTACTGTATTATAGGTTAGGCGGATGGCCGGGCGGTCCTATCCTATATATAGGCCAGAACCGGTTTGGATTGCCTGTGATGGGAGCCCCTGAGCATCAGCACCCTTACCGCTTTACACAGGCAAAGCCAATTGCGCCGCGACCTCCTGTTATCCGCCCAGACCACGTTTCAATAGGTCATAGCCTACGCCACCCGACAGGATTGCAAAGAAGCCAGCCGCGATCCCACCGGACCCCGCACCTATTGCTGCATCAACCGCTATTAGAGAGGCGCCCACCGCGCTATCAACAACAGATCCGGCTAGCACTACCTGTGCTTCGCTCGCAGGCGCTCCCGGATCTGCCCCGTTGAGCAAGCGCGCGCCGCAGTATTGTTCTTCAGCGCCGTTCAACATTAGCTCAAAAGAGGGGGCTTCGACCGGCAAGATGGCCCGCTCCCGCAGGGCTTTATCGAGAAGGTTGAGGGTCGCATCCGTGGCACCCGCTTCCTTGAAGGCGTCGACTTCAAAGGTGATGAAATCCTGCATCTGGGTATTCTCGATGAGGTTGGAGAAACGCGCGAAAGTTGGTGATGTCCTGAGGGGCGGCATATCATGGCGGTGTTCAGTCGCCGTCAATTCTCTGCCGAGAAAGGGATATGCCACATGTCAGAGACTACCATCACCCAACTTCCCGATCCATCTGGATTTAGCGCCGACGCGCTTACGGATGTCATTCGCGCGGGCGCGCGCCAGTTGATCGAGCAGGCGATCCACGCGGAGCTGGCGACGCTCATGGCGACCTTTTCCAAAGAGAGACTTGAGGACGGACGGGCGCGTCTGGTTCGTCATGGTCACCTGCCGGAGCGCGAGGTGATGACCGGTATTGGTCCGGTGTCGGTGACGGTGCCGCGCGTGCGGGACCGGGCCCCTGGTGAAGACAAGATTACCTTCACGCCCAGCATCCTGCCCCGCTATTTGCGCAAGGCGAAATCGGTCGAGGATCTGCTGCCGTGGCTTTACCTGAAGGGCGTGTCCACGGGTGATTTCACCGAGGCGCTGGCGGCCTTGCTGGGCCCGAATGCCAAGGGTCTGTCGGCAAAGACCATCACGCGGCTGAAGGCCGACTGGTGGACGGCCTATGAGGACTGGCAGAAGCGCGACCTTGGCGCGCGGCAGTTTCTCTACATTTGGGCCGATGGTGTGTATTTCAAGCCGCGGATGAGCGAAGAAAAGCAATGCGTTCTGGTGATCGTGGGGGCCGATGAATATGGCCGCAAGGAGCTGCTGGCGATGACCGACGGCTTCCGCGAAAGCACGCAAAGCTGGCGCGAGGTGCTGCTCGATCTCAAGCGGCGCGGCCTGAAACAGGACCCTAAACTGGCCATCGGAGACGGTGCCCTGGGGTTCTGGACCGCCCTGCGCGAGGTGTTTGCCACAACGCGGGAGCAGCGGTGCTGGGTCCACAAGACCATGAACGTTCTCAACGCGTTACCGAAATCTGTTCAGGCCAAGGCCAAAAGCCATCTGCACGACATCTGGCAGGCCGAGACAAAGGCGAAGGCCCGCGCTGCCTTCGATTTCTTCGTCGAAACCTATGGCGTGAAATGGGACAAGGCGGTGGCCAAGCTGGTCAAGGACCGGGACGCGCTGCTGACCTTCTATGATTATCCGGCGGAACACTGGAAACACATCCGCACG
>NZ_JBKFEY010000059.1:0-5032 GCF_046507575.1 Pontitalea aquivivens
GGGGGGGGGGGGGGGGGGGGGGGGGGCGGGCGCCGGGGGGGGGGGGGGGGGCGGGGGCAGGCAGGGGGCCTTCGGCCCCCTCCTGGCCTGCGGCCAGTTCACCCCCGAGAGTATTTCGGCCAAGAAGAAGCCGCGCGCCGGATTACAGCCGGATCGGATCGGCCTTGGCCAGCCGGTCGAAGGCCATCAGGGTTTCCAGCAGCCGGGGCATCTGATCCAGCGGGATCATGTTCGGTCCGTCGGAAGGCGCGGTATCGGGGGTCTCATGCGTCTCGATGAAGACGCCGGCGATGCCCAGGCTGACGGCGGCGCGGGCCATCACCGGGGCGAATTCCCGCTGCCCGCCCGAAGCCCCGCCAAGGCCGCCGGGTTGCTGCACCGAATGGGTGGCGTCCATGATCACCGGATAGCCGGTTTTCACCATTGTCGGCAGCGACCGCATGTCCGCCACCAGCGTGTTGTAGCCAAAGGACGTGCCACGTTCGGTCAGCATGATCCGCTGATTGCCGGTCGAGGCGACCTTGTCCACGACATTGGGCATATCCCAGGGCGCCAGGAACTGGCCCTTCTTGATGTTGACCACGGCGCCGGTTGCGCCCGCGGCGAGCAGCAGATCGGTCTGGCGGCACAGGAAGGCGGGGATCTGGATCACATCGACGACGGCCCCCGCGATACGGGCCTGTTCGACATCGTGGATATCGGTCAGCACCGGGCAGCCCAGCGTCTGGCGCACGCGGTCCAGGATTTTCAGCCCCGCCTCGATTCCAAGCCCGCGGCGCCCGGACACCGAAGTCCGGTTGGCCTTGTCATAGCTGGCCTTGAAGATGAACTGTGCGCCCGCCGCCGCGCAGGCCTCGGCCATGCGGGTGGCGATCATCAGCGCGTGATCCTGGCTTTCCAGCTGGCAGGGGCCGGCGATCACGGTCAGTGGCCGGTCATTGCTGACGGTCAGCCCGCCGATCTGGACATCTTTCATGGCACCTCTCCGGTTGCGTCAGCTTGAAACCTGTTCGCGCAGGATCGAGACGGTCAGCGACAGCATCAGGTAGATACCGGAAAAGATCAGGAAGGCCAGCAACGTGTTTTCAAAAGCGCGTGGGTAGGTCGGTTCATCCGGGGCGACGGGCCGCACCCCCATTTCCAGGTAGCGGACCTGCTTGTTGGCCTCGACCCGGGCGGTTTCCAGCTGCTGGGCGGCGGCGGACAGCATCTGCTGGCGCGTCAGAAGGTCAGCCTCGGCGATGCGCAACTGTCCCGAGACGGCGGCCAGCGAGGTGCCCGACCCATTGGCCTGGGTCAGGCTTGCGCGCAATTCGGCGATCATCGCCTCCAGGCGTGCGATGTCGCCCTGCACCCCTTCCACGCGGGCGCGGTTGGGTCGCGGATTGTCCGTCAACTGCTGCAATTCCAGCCGTTTCTGGCGCAGCTGGGTTTCGAATGTGCCGATCTGCGTCATCACCACCGAGGTTTCGGTCGCCGGGTCCAGCACGCCCAGCTGTTCCTGCAGCGCCAGCACCCGGGCCTGGGCATCCAGCACCTTCTGTTCGGCATCGGCATAGCTGTCGCGCGCGCCCTTCATCTGGTCACCGCGCAGGCGCGCGGTCAGGCTGTCGACCTGTTCCTCGGCATAATCGATCAGCGCCTCGGAAAAGCGGCGCGACAGGCCGGGGTCGGCGGCGACCACCTCCATCCGGACGATGCCTTCGGTCGGGTCATAGCCGATCAGCACCATGTCGCGATACAGCTTGTAGGCGCGTTCGTTGGTGGCCCCGGGGGGCAGGCGGAGCAATGGGTCGATGCCGTCCTGTGAAAAATGCGCCTTGAATCCCAGATCGCCATCCAGCCGCATCATCGCATCGCGCGACTGCAGGAAGCTTTGCACCGTGATGCTGTCCTGGCTTGTGGCCAGCTGCGTACCCGAAAACAGCCCGCCCAGGCCGCCACCCGCGCCATCGGCCTTCTGGATCACGAATTCCGTCTTGGTGGCGTAAAGCGGTGTGGCCCACATGAAATAGTAAAGCCCCGCCAGCAAGGTGGGCAGGAACACGAAAAAGGTCAGCCGCGCCATCAGCATCGCCAGCCGGCGGCGGCGGCGGCGCGCGATGTCGCGCTGGATGCGGATGATTCCGCGCGCGCGGGTGCCTTCGTCCAGCACCTCGCGGCTGGGCATGTTCGTCCCCGGCCGCACCGTCTGGGGCAGCTTGTCCTGGTTTCTTGCCCCCTGGCCGGTCAGGCGCGCCAGCGATTTGGCGGCTGGTCCGCCGGCCTTGGCCCCCTGGGCCATATCCGCGCCCTGCGCGGCGATCTCGGCGGCGGCCTCGGCCTCATCGGGGCCGCCGTCGCCGATGATGCGCAACAGTTGCGCCCGGTCGAACGGGTCGATCCCCCTGCGCCGCAAAAGCCGCACCGCATCCAGATCGGATGTCGCGGCAAGCCCGTGTTTCAGCGCGACCCGCCGCGCCAGCCGCAGCTGCCGCCCCGTCAGCCCCTCGGCCCGGATCTGCGCCAGTTCCGCATCCGACGCCAGGTCCTGTGCCGGGGTTACCGTTCCGGTCGCGGCGGTGGCAAAGCGCCCTTCGCCAAAGCCGTCATCCTGGGTGTCGAACAGCGATTCGGCCCCGGCCCCGGCATCGCCTGCAGGCGGGTGGGCGGTGGCGGGCGCGTCGCTGTCACGCCGGATACGATACTTCTTCACCTTAGGCGTACTCATACATCCGCTTCGCTTCTTCCAGGGTATCGAACATGTGCAACTGCCCGTCGCGCAACACCGCAGCCGAGCGGCAGAATTTTTCAAGCGTCTGGGGCTGGTGCGACACGACGACGACGGTCGCTTCCTTCAGCCGGTCCCGCAGGATCGAACCGGCCTTGCGGTTGAATTCAACATCCGTGGACGCGGGCATGCCCTCATCGATCAGGTAGATGTCGAATTCCAGCGCCAGCAGCAACGAAAAGGTAAAGCGCGATCGCATGCCGTCGCTGAAGGTGCCGACGGGCATGTCGAAATATTCCTCCAGCCCGCAGACCCAGCGGCAGAAGGCCTCGACATAGTCGGGATCAAGCCCGTACAGCCGCGCGATGAAACGCGCGTTTTCGCGTGCGGTGTGTTTGCCCATTACCCCGCCCATGAACCCCAGCGGAAAGGACACCCGGCAGGTCTTGCGAATCTTCCCCTCATCCGGCTTCTCCAGCCCGGCCATCATGTTGATGATCGTGGTCTTGCCGGTGCCATTCGGCGCCAGAATGCCCAGGCTGTTGCCCAGTTCCACCCGGAACGAGGCGCGGTCCAGAATGACCTTGCGGCGCTGACCCGTCCAGAAGGACTTGCTGACATTGTCGAATTCGAGCATTCGCCCGGGCTCCGTCCTCGTGCTGTGACTGCTGCCGGTTCACCGCAATGTGCAGGCAAGGGGTTAAGAAAGCCCCTGCCGGATCAATCGGGCAGCATTATGTCCTAAGGAGAATGATGTATACGAACGGACAGGCTTTGTCTTGAAATTCGAAACGAAAACCATGACGAATGTGCCCCCCATTGCCGACCGGATCGCCGCTTGCCGGTTATGCGCGGCGCGCTTTGCCGCAACGGCCACCGCGCATGAACCGCGCCCGGTGGTCTGGTTCCGCGCGGGGGCTAGGGTGCTGATCGCGGGGCAGGCGCCGGGTGCGCGGGTGCATGCCTCGGGGCGACCCTTCACCGACCCCTCGGGCGACCGGCTGCGGCACTGGATGGGACTGGATGCAGCCACCTTCTATGACCGTGACCGGGTGGCGATCGTGCCGATGGCCTTCTGCTTTCCGGGCTATGATGCGCAGGGCGCCGATCTGCCGCCGCCCGCGATCTGTGCCCGCACCTGGCGCGATCAGGTGATGGCGGCGATCGGCGCGCCGGATCTGATCGTGCTGGTGGGCGGGGCCGCGCAACGCTGGCACCTGGGCGCGGATCGCGTGACCGACACGGTGGCGGCGTGGCAAGATCACGCCCCGCGCGTCTTTCCCTTGCCCCATCCGTCCTGGCGCAATACGGGATGGCTGAAACGCAACCCGTGGTTCGAGGCGGATCTGGTCCCCGCCCTTCGCACCCGCGTGCAGGAGGTTCTGCGATGACACCCTTTGACCGCGCCCATGCCGCGATGGAAGCCGCCCCCCGGGACGACCGGGCGCGACTGGCCGTCTATGACCGGCTGGCCGATGCCGAGCTGTTCATCCTGCTGGAACGCGAACCCGAGGATGACACCATCACCCCACAGGTCTTTGAAACCGAAGACGGGGATTTCGTCCTGGCCTTCGACCTGGAAGAACGCCTGACCGCCTTCACCGGCGCACCCGCCCCCTATGCGGCGCTGCCGGGCCGGGTCATCGCGCAATATCTGGCGGGCGAGGGTGTCGGTCTGGGCATCAACCTGGGCGTTGCGGCATCCTCCATGCTGTTGCCGCCCGAGGCGCTGGATTGGCTGACCGATACGCTGACCCATGCGCCACAGGCCGCCGCGGGCCGCCCCGCGGCCTTTCACGCGCCCGCCCTGCCGCCCGGGGTTCTGGGTGCGCTGCTGCCCGCCTTCGAGGCCAAGTTCGAACAGCTTGCAGGCCTTGCCAGCCATGCCCTTCTGGGTGGCGTCACCTATGACGATGGCCGGCGCGGTCATGTGCTGGCCTTTCTTGGCGCGCCAGACGCCGCGCAGCCCGGGATCGCCAAGGCCATGGCCGAGGCGCTGGCCTTTTCCGGGCTGGAGGCGGGCGAGCTGGACGTCACCTTCCTGACGCCGGGCGATCCCGCGGCCGAGGCGCTGCTGGCGCAGGCCCTTGTGCTGCACCTGCCCGAGCCGGACCCCGAAGAGGTGCAGGAACTGAAACCTGCCGCCCCCGGCATGGACCCTTCAAGGCCGCCCATCCTGCGCTGAAGCCTGCCCCTTCGGCTTTGCCAAATATCCCGGGGGTCTGGGGGCAGCGCCCCCAGCCGTGTCACAAACGGCAAGGGGGGGGGGGGGGGGGCCCCCCCCCCCCCCCCCCACGAAATACAACCACCACCAGAACGGGG